>JBGTEZ010000041.1:0-25129 GCA_041747535.1 Gemmatimonadaceae bacterium | reverse complement strand
GATGGCTGGGAAACGGCGTCTGCCGAGAAGCTGTGGCAGTGGTGCCGCGCAGCGAGGGAAGTCCCTCGTTGCGATCCGCGCTGAGTCAGCTCGTCGGAGTCAGGCGGGCCGCTCTCCGGTAATCCGTTTTTTCTCGGGCGGTGTGAAAGAGACCCCCTCGTACTTGCACTGGATTCCGGCCATCCGATCGAGCAGCGCGTCGAATTCCGAGCGTGAGAGATTCGTGCAAAACCGGCCGATACGCTCGGCGATCTGGGCCCGAGCACGAGCGAGTGCCTCAGCCTTCAATTTTTCCATCTGACTCCATCAGGCGTTTTCAACAGGGTGCAGCCTGACTGCAAGATTCCGTCCGCGCGTATGTTCGTCACCGCGCCCCGGCCGGGTTTCCCGGCCTTGTTGGTCCACTTCCCGCGCCCGTCCGCTCGATCGCTTTTGCGATCTCGTCGAGGTCATCCGCGCTCAACTTGAGTGTAGCTCCTCCAATCCATCCATCGACCTGCTGCGCCGAGCGGGCGCCCACGATTGCGGCGGTGAGGCCCGGCCAGGCGAGGAGCCACGCGATTGCCACCGCTGACACTGTCGCGCTGTGCCGCTTCGCGATCGGACGCAGTGCGTCACGCAGCGCCAGGTTCTTCTCGAGGCGTGGAGTCTGGAAATTGGCCGACGTGCGGCGCCAGTCTTCCGGGGCCATGGTCTTCAGCCGCGCGGGCGAAAACGAGTCGGTGAGAATTCCCGCCTGCATCGGACTGTAGGCGATCACACCGGTGCGGTGGGCGTGGCACCAGGGAATCTCCGCCGCCGCGACGTCGCGCCTGATCATCGAGAAGGGCGGCTGGAGCGAAGCGACGTGGCGAATCGCCTCGATTTTTCCGAGGAGCTTCACGTCGAAGTTGCACACGCCGATCTCGCGGACCTTTCCTTCTTCCACGAGCCGAACCATCGTGTGCCAGGAATCCTCGAGTGGAACCCCGGTCGCGTCAGGCCAGTGGAATTGATACAGATCGATGCGCTCGATCCCGAGGCGGCGGAGGGAATCCTCGCACTCGCGGCGGATGGAATCGGGGCGGAGCGTTCGTACCGGCTCCTTCATCCGATCCTTCTCATCGAACACCATTCCGCATTTGGTGAACACATAGGGACGATCGGCGGGCCCAATCTTCCTGAGCGCCTGTCCGACCACGACCTCCGAATGTCCGAGTCCGTAGATCGGAGCGGTGTCGATCCAGTTCACGCCGAGCTTCAGTGCGTGATGGATCGCGCTGATCGATTCGTCGTCGTCCTGAGGCCCCCAGCCCGCCAGCCATCCTCCGCCCCCAGTTGCCCAGGCGCCGAAGCCGACCGGGGTGATACTCATATCGGTACTACCGAACGGGCGGGTAGGCAGCGCGGGGGGCATGGGGTACCTGGAAATGGCCACGAGGGCGCTTACAGGGGATGCAAGTAATGAGTGGACAGTCGTGAGTTATAGTGTGACCAGTGGTTATCAGTGAGAGCGATCTCACTGTTCACTGTTCACCCTTGTGGCGTACTCTAGATTGAGAAGACGAGGTCAGCGATCAACCCGGCGTTGCTGCGATCCTTGTGCCGCGGGTTGACAAAGAGAGTTATCTCGTCGAGGCTGAAGTAGCGCGAGTCCCAGCTCAAAGGCAATTAGCGAGGGGGAAGGAATGGCCGGTGGTTGCTCGCATTTGAGTCAGGTCAAGAAAGTCGAGGCGCGCACGCCCGATGGGTGCGAGGAATGTCTGGCGATGGGATCGGCATGGGTACACCTCCGGCTCTGTCTCGACTGCGGCCACGTCGGATGCTGCGACAACTCGATCAATCGCCACGCCACGAAGCACTTTCGGTCCACCACGCATCCGGTGATCCGGAGCTTCGAGCCGGGCGAGGACTGGGGTTGGTGCTACGTGGACGAGCTGATGATCGAGTCGGCGCCCCGCGCGTGAAAAGCTGACGGTGGGAATCGCAGCCGACTCGGCGAAGGCAGCCGCGGCGTGGCCGAGCCTTCGTCTCGATGAGTGGGAAGCCACCTACGCCACGCTGCACCGGTGGCTGCAGATAGCCGGCAAGACGCGCCTGGCGCTCTCGCCGATGCAGAATCACTGGTGGAACACTCCGCTCTACCTGTCCGCGCGCGGATTGACCACATCGCCGATTCCGTACGGCGACCGGGAGTTCGAGGTCGAATTCGATTTCATCGATCACCTGCTCGCCGTGCGCACGTCCGACGGCGAGCGACGCGGGATTCCGCTGGAGCCACACTCCGTCGCCGACTTCTATCGCCGCTACATGGCGTTGTTGACGGCGGTGGACATCGACGTCGGGATCCGGCCGTTTCCGTCGGAGATTCCCGATGCGACGCCATTCACCGAGGACGAGGCGCACGCTTCGTATGATCCGGACGCCGCTCACCGTTGCTGGCGAATCCTGGCGCAGACAGATCAGGCGCTCAAGGAGTTTCGCGGCCGCTTCCTCGGCAAGTCGAGTCCTTCGCACTTCTGGTGGGGAGCGTTCGACATTTCCTGCACGAGATTTTCCGGACGCCGGGCGCCGCGACACCCGGGCGGAATTCCAAACCTGCCCGACCGGATCACAGTCGAGGCCTACTCGCACGAGTGCATCAGTGCCGGATGGTGGCCGGGGTCGATCGGCGGGCCGATCGCCGAGCCGGCGTTCTATGCGTACTCGTATCCTGTGCCGGCGGGTTGTGATACTGCCACCGTGAAGCCTGAGGCCGCTTATTGGCATCAGCAGATGGGAGAGTGGGTTCTGCCGTACGAGAGTGTTCGGACTTCAGCTGATCCTCATGCGACGCTGCTGGAGTTTTTGCAGAGTACTTACGAAGCGGCAGCGGATTTGGCGAAGTGGGACAGGGCGGCGCTCGAGCGGACTTGAAGACAGCTCCCGCTTCCGACGGCCCGCTGAATGCTGCCCGCTATCGGCCCAGCCGTGAACAAGGTCCCCCGTCGATTTCGCTCGGCCTCCTGTTCTGAGGCTCACCCAACAACGGACAATGCAACAACGGAAAACTCAATACCCGCCGTCAGCATTCACCACGGCCTGCATCCTGCCTGTGCTTTCAATGTCCAACTACAAAGGTCCCCGCTATGGAAATCCAGTTTCGCCACGACGTCGACCAGGTTCTCGCTGACGCGAAGGATCAGAAAAAACCCGTCATCCTCGATTTCAGCGCCGCGCCGATGTGAGGTGGCTGTGCTCGGCTGGATGCCGAGGTGTGGCCTGACGAGCGGGTGGCGAGCTTCGTGGCCGGGAATTTCATTCCCGCGCGCGTGCACGTGAAGGACGACGCGGCGGCGTTCAAGAAGTACGGTGAGAAGTACGCGGCGCAGTGGACGCCCACCATCCTCGAGCTCGACAGCGAAGGAGTCGAGCGTCACCGCATGGAGGGATTTCTGCCGGCGGACGATTTTCTCGCGCAGCTGATGCTCGGGCGGGCGAAGATCGATTTTCAGGAGAAGAAGTGGGAAGACGCAGCGAAGATGTTTCGCCGGGTCTATGAAGAGCTGCCCGAGACTGAGGCCGCGCCCGAAGCGCTATACTGGACCGGCGTCACTCGCTACAAGGAAACGAACGACGCGACCGCGCTCAAGGACACCGCCCGCGCTTTCAGCACCCGTTACTCCGACACGAGCTGGGCGAAGAAAGCGTCGATCTGGACGTAACGCTCGCGCGGTACCTCCGCCTCTCGTGCGGGAGGCTATCTCGCACTACCGCAGTCAGGGGTTCCTCAGCGCGTAATGGCTGTATCGCCGAGCGGAGTGAAGCGAGTGTTCGGTTTGCGGAGCGCGACGTCGACGGTGTAGCCATCTTTTGCCAGGAGCATTTGGAGTAGCTGCGTCGCGCTCTCGTTCGCGCGACGCAGCAGCTCGAGCTGCGTACCAGCGGCCATCAGCTGAGTACGCGCCTGGCGCTGGATCGCTTCTCTGTCGGACGGCTTGAACGGATTCCACAATCCGCCGCGCTCGTCGTAAGTGCGCATGTCGCGGATCTCGAGCGCGATCAGCTTTGCGGGAGGAATCACGATCGCAATCCGCTTCTTCGCGTGGTCGATGGAAACCTCGGGATTGTCGCGGAGGTCGATCCCCGCCAGCAGCCGACCGGTCACCACTACGAGGGACCTCTTGGTCGAGCCGTACCACGTGTTCTCATAGATGATCACGTCCCGCACGGTCGCTTCGCTCGACACCAGCTTCGAGACGGCGCGAATCTGCTGGATGACCACGTCGTGCGTTATCCTGGTCTCGTTCTTTCCGAGGAACGCTCCAGGCATCAATCTGGTCGTGCAGTAGCCGAGGCCGAGGAGAAGGAGCAGTGCGCCTCCGAGCAGGAACGTCCCGGCGCCAAGCCAGGGATGCCGGCCGGCCGGGGTGGGCTGCGGATTACCGGTCATGTTGCGCGACGACTAAGCACCATCAACTCCTCTCGAGGATTCCCGGATACCAAGTTAGCCCTTCCTGGTTCCCGCAACACCAGCCAGCCGATCATGGACGCGACGATGGTGCCGGTCGCATCCTTATATCGTCCGACCACAACTATCGGAGAATCCCAAATGTCGAGAGTCGCGCAATCGCTGGAAGTGAGCTGCTCACCAGAGAGTCTGATGAACTACATCGTCGATGTGACCAATCATCCGGCATTCATCGGCCCGCTCAAATCGGTTACCAACATCGAGGGCGACGTCAAAAAGCCCGGCACTGCCTGGGACTGGGTCTATAGCCTCGCCGGCATCGAGCTGTCGGGAAAGGCGGAGACCGTGCGGTTCGTCCCGGCCAAGGAGTTCGTTTACAAGACCACCACCGGAGCGCGGAGCACCTTCACCTACCGCGCCGATGCGGCGGGCGGCAAGACGCGTCTCAGCTTCGACGTCGAGTATGAGGTCCCGCAGAACGTGCTCGGCAAAATGCAGCTGTCGGTGTTCGAGAAGCTGAACGACCAGGAGAGCAAGAGAGTGGTCGAGAATCTCAAAGCGCTGCTTGAAGATTAGCTCGTGAGCGCCGCGGTTGCGATCGGCGCGTATGTCGCGATCCTGGTACTCTGGGCGTCGGTGCTACGACTTGGCGGGAAGCCCACATTATGGAAGGGGCGCTCGCTCCTGATCTTCAACGCGCTGTTCGTCGCGGTTGCGGGTGTAGTGCTTCTCGCACGAGGCCAGCGGCCCGGTGTCGCGCTCGCGGTTTTCCTCGTCTTCCTGCTCATTGCCGGAATTGCGGCGCGGGGCGTGTGGCTGCTGCTCAACATCGATCGAGCGGGCGTCGCGCAAATCGTTGAAAAGTGTCTCGGACAGACTCGCGCGAACTACGATCTTCAGGACGGGCGCTATCTGGTTCATACGACGACGGAAGATCTGGCAATCGACATCGGAGACCAAACGCTCGTGATTCGCGTCCGGTTCACCGGCGGAAGCGGGTCGAAAAAAGCCGAGCTGATTCGGTCGCTGTTGGGAAAACAGTTCAAGGGGTCGGTTCCAACTCTCCGCGTTCGCACGTGATGCGGGCGCTGTTCCATGGCATTAGCCGGAAGGCTGGATGGCCTCAAAGCGCGTCGTTGCAAGCACTTAGGGTGACTACGTCAGACAGCGTATGCCCACGATATTGCCCGCCGTGTATTCTGGAGCATGAATCAACCAGCCGCTCTATCCCGAATGTCCGGTAAGCCATTTACGGAATCGCCGCTTTTGACGGCGCAGACCAGATCCTACCACGCGGGTATCGATGCGGTGGCGGAATATCTGCCACGCCGCGTGGCATCGCTGTCGGAGCTCGAAGCGGCGGGACTGCTGACCGGCTCCGCTGATACGCTCGCGTCGTTCGGTTTCGGGAGTGTTCACCTGGCGGAGGACGAGTCCAATCTCGACATGGCGGTGGCGGCGGTCGAAAAGCTTTTTGCGGAAAACGACTTTGACCGGGAGGAAGTCGGGCTGGTGCTTCATGCAACCGCGCTGAGCTCGAGCTCCACCATGTGGAACGCCGCATCCACAGATCGCGACGCCGCGAGTTCTCAACCAGGCGCCGATGTGAGACCGGCACCCGTGCTAGTGCTGAATGACGTTGCCGATCTGTTCCGGTATCCGGCGTCGCGGCTGCAGAGTGAGCTCGATCTCCCCAACGCGTCGGTGATCGGGATCAATCAGCTCGGGTGCGCATCCATCTTCGCCGCCCTGCGTGTCGCGCGGGCGATGATCATGGCGGAAGACGATCTCAAGTCGGTGCTCTGCGTGAGCGCCGACAAGTTTCCGCCGGGACGCCAGCGCGATCTCATCTACAACGTCGTGTCCGACGGCGCCTGCGCCGCGCTGGTGCGGAGGGGCTCGGCGCGGAACCGGATCGTCGAATGCACGCACGTCACCAAGGGAGCGCTCTGGGATTCCGGCTCGCTCGAGAACGAGATCCTCGCCGCGTACTTCCCGACCGCGAAGGCGCTGATCGAGAAGACGCTGGACAAGGCCGGTCTCACCATTGACGACATCGCGCTGGTGATCCCGCACAACGTCTCGCTCAGGAGCTGGGAGATACTCGGCCGCCTCATCGGCGCTCCGCCCGATCGCGTTTACACCGCGAACATCGGCCTGGTCGGCCACACCATCGCATCGGACAGTCTGCTCAACCTGCGCCGCGCGGAGGAGAGCGGATTGATCGAGCGCGGTGACTTTCTGCTGCTCTTCACCTTCGGGTACGGCCTCAACTGGGCGTGCATGGTGCTGGAGCACTAAGGTGAAACACCGGTCGGTTCTGATCACGGGCGCGACGGGCACGGTCGGCAGCGAGCTGCTGCGCCGGCTGTCGTCGAGGCCGGACACGAGCATCAGCGTGCTGGTGCGCGGCGGCGAGAAGCGTCACGCCGAGATCGCATCCATAGTCTCCGGCACGCCCGCCGACGTCTCCATCGTCGAGGGCAATCTCTGCGCCGGACCATCGTTGGGACTGGCGCCACAGGTGATCGAGTCATTGATGGCGACTACGACTCACATCATCCATTGCGGAGGCTCGACGTCCTTTACGCTACCGCTCACGGAAGCGCGCGCGCTCAACGTCGAGGGGACACGCAACGTTCTCGACTTTGCGCGCCACTGTGCGCCGCTCGAATCGGCGGCGTTTTTCAGCACCGTCTATGTGAGCGGCCGGCGTTCGGGGACCTTCGCCGAAGACGACTATGGCGATGCCGGCTTCGGATTCGTCAACACCTACGAGCAATCCAAGGCAGAAATGGAGGTCCTCGTGCGGGAGGCGATGGGAGAGCTGCCGATTCTGCTCCTGCGTCTGAGCACCGTCGTCGGCGACTCGCGCACTGGCGCCGTGCGCGGGTTCAACGCCGTTCATCACGCTATCCGGTTGCTCTACAACGGCCTTGCTCCGATGATCCCCGGCGAGGCGCAGACAAGAGTGGATGTCGTGAGCTCCGATTTTGTCGCGGAAGCGGTACTGCACCTCATCGACCGATTCCCGGGCGGAGGGGTGTTTCACCTGGCCTCGGGGGCTGAAGCAAGCACACTCGGCGACCTCATCGGATCGACGGTCGATTCGCTCGTCCGATTCCGCCCGGCGTGGCGCAAGCGCTCGATCGAGCGGCCGCTCCTGGTTGACCTCGATACATACGAGCTCTTCGTGCGCTCAGTCGAAGAAACCGGGAACGACGTGCTGCGTAGCGCGACGCGATCGATTCGCACCTTCGCCTACCAGCTCGCGCACCCCAAGCTCTTCGCGACAGCAAGGACCGACGAGGCGCTGGCCGGATCGGGTATCTCGCCGCGGCGTTCGCTCGATTTCTATCCGCGCGTGGTGAAGTACTGTCTCGAGTCGAACTGGGGGATGCAATAATGCTGACCGAGCAGGAGCTGGAGCTTCGCGTCCTCCATTTCACCCGAACCACTCTGGTCGCACCGGAAATGGCGGCCGGCGTAACCGCCGACACGCGACTGTTCGAGGAGCGCGTGATCGATTCGCTCAAGATCCTCGAGCTGATCGCGTTCGTCGAGGCGCAGCTCGGCCGCAGGATTCCCGACGCCCAGGTCGTGCTCGCCAACTTCAGAACGATACGCGCGATGGTGAGCGTATTTGCCGGCTCGACTCCACCGACGCTGGCCGCTCGGCGGAAACCGCGCGTCTCAACCGAGCGAATCTTCGAACACTCGACGGGCAGGACGCAGACTCATCCTGGCGCGGCGGGCGAGATGGTTCGCCGCGGCGAGATCGAAGAGCTCGGTTCTGGCGAGATCAGACTGCATGATTCCGCGCTGATGCTCTCATCGCACTTCGACGGCGTCGTCCGCGAGTGGGCAGCGGAGCTCGGTGCCACCGAAACGGATTCACCCGAAGCGATCGAGATGGAGGCTCTGGAGCGCGCAGGTTTCGTCGCGGCCTTTCCGCAGAAGCTGGTGATGGGCAGCGACGCGGCCACCGCATTGTCTCCGGCCGTATGCTATCACTCTTATCCGAGATTTGCGGGGCGAATCATCGAGAACGGGGCGTCAGTGACAACCGCAATCGGCCGCTGCTTCCGCGAGGAGCGCGACGATGAGCATCCACTCGAACGCTTGCGAAGCTTCACCATGCGGGAGATCATCGTGATCGGAGAGGCCGGAGCCGTAACCAGCCTCCGTGAAGGCATGATCCAAAGAGTCTCTGGCTGGCTCAAGGCACTGGAGCTCGATGGCTTCATCGAGCCGGCGACGGATCCTTTCTTCACCAGCGAAACGCGGGGACGGATGCTGGCGCAGCAGATTCTTCCCCTCAAGTACGAGCTTCGTCTCGCCATCGACTCCGCGGGCAGGACGATCGCGGCAGCGTCGTTCAATGACCACCAGTCGCACTTCGGCCGCGCCTTCGACATCCGGCTTCCCGACGGCGAGCACGCCCACAGCGGCTGCGTCGCCTTCGGCTGGGAACGCTGGGTGATCGCCTTCATATCTCAACACGGTCCGGATGCGCGCAACTGGCCGGACGCAGCGAGGTCGGCATATGCCACAGTCGTCTGAAGCCGTTGAGCCGAGGCTCGCCAACAGGACGCGCGTGTCGCAATCCATCGCGCGCCGCCTGGTGCTGGAAGGCAAGCTGCACCTCCTTCCGGTCTACGCGCTGCTCCGAACGAGCGACCTTGCCCGGGAAGGAATCGAGAACTCGGGAAGCTTCCGGTTCGCCGATCACATCTATCGCGGCGAGCCGAGCGGCCGGTACGGAGTGGGCACCCTGCTCGACAGCGTGCTGCTTAGGCTCCGCGGCGCCCGGTCGATGCGCAGCCGCTTCTTTCACTCACAGAGCGAAATCCTGTCGGCGCTCGACAAGCTCGACGCGGACGGGGATTATCACACCGTGGTCTCGATACCGTCGGGCATCGCGCGCGATCTGTTCCAGGTCGCCGAGTCGCTGCTGGACGCGAATCCGCACCTCTACGAGCGCACCCGCTTCATCGGCATCGATCTGGACTCGGCGCCGCTCGAGATTTCGCGTGACCTCACCCGCGATCATCGCAATTTTTCATTCGTCGAAGGCGATGCACTCGCGGCCGCGACACTGCCCAGCGACGTCGACGTCATCGTCTCGCTCGGCCTTGGCGAATTTCTCACCGACAAGAAGATCCTGACCTTCTACGAGAACTGTCACGCCGCGCTTCGCCCAGGAGGGGTTTTCATCACCTCGGCGATGAGCCGCGACAGGATGAGCGACTACCTCGCGCGCGAGCTGGCGGAGCTGCACACCAACTACCGCTCGGCCAGCGAGCTGAGGGAACTGCTCAAATCGGCCGGCTTCGATTGGGTGCGCACGGGCCACGACAAAGTCGGGCTGCAGACTCTCGCTGTCGCGGGCAGGACTGGAAGTGGCGTGAGCGAAGGCGCCGACGAATGTGCGGTCAGGGAAGGCACATGATCTACGAGGAGCACCTGCGGGCCGCGGAGGCCGGAGCATGGTCGGTGGAGAGCATCCCCTGGGGCCGCATCGACAAGGCGCTCGCGAAGGCGCAACCCGAGATTCTTTCGGCGCTCCACGACGCGGCGCTGATCGAAGGTTACCTGCCGGTGTTCGTGCCGCGCCTCATGCGGCTCGTCTGGGACGACATAGACGCGACGGCGATCCTGAGCCTCGAGCTGTACGAGGGACTCAAGCACTACACCGCGCTCAAGCGGTACCTCGATACGGTCGGGTTCGGAACTACGCCGGTGTCGGAGGCGACGCTGGTCGCGGCGCGTGAAAAGGCGGCCGACATCAGCTACGAGCCTGAGCTCGTCGCGACGTATCTCACCCATTTCATGTGCTCGGAGCTGTTCGCCGCGCACTTCTTTCGCCGGCTCGGCGAGCAAGCCGAAGAGCCCGTGTTGCGTGAGCTGCTGGCATATCTCACGAGGGACGAATTCCGTCACAGCGCCGGAGCGGCGGCGCTCCTGAAACAGAGGTTGACTGAGAATCCGGCGCTATCGGCCGAGGTGCTGTCCGCGGCGGAAAACTTTCGCCACTACGGCAGCGACGTCGTCGACGTGCCGCTGGCGGTCGAGAACGATTTCGAGGCGATCATGGCAATGAACAGGAAAGTGAGGCAGCTCTGCGGCCTCGCACCCGTCGAACACTTAAAGGAGGAGCTTCGCAATGCATGAAGCCATCGCACATGCCAATGAGACCGTGCCACACGGCCACCTTTCCCTCGTGACCGGCAGCAAGCCCAGGGCACTCGAGATCAGCGAGAACGATCTCTGGCTCCTCAGCTATTACCGCGAATCCGAGCTGGCGGGAGGGTTACTGATGGGAAGGCTGGCGCGGGAGACCGACGACGACGACCTGCGGGTGAGGCTGACGGAGCACTGCGCCGAGGAAGCAGCGCACGCGTGGGCGTGGACGGAAACGATTCTCAAGGTCGGCGGCGTCCCGAGGCGGGTGAGCGAGACGTACCAGTCGCGCTACTACGCGGCGCTCGGCGATCCATCGAGCATGCTGGAGATACTCGCCCTGACACAGATCTTCGAGCGCCGAGTGGTGCGTCATTTCCGCGCGCACCTCTCGTGGCCCAACGTGCATCCCGAAGTGGTGAAGACGCTGCGCCGCTTGATCGAGGAGGAGACGGGACATATACGCTGGGTGAAGGACAGGCTCGACGCGTACGCGGCCATTCACGGTCAGGCGGTAGTAGACGAGATGATGGCGAGGTTCCAGCGTGTGGACGAGCAGGTTTACAGGGAGCTATCCGGGTTCGTCACGTGCTTCGAGAAAGTGGCGGGGCCGCGACTCGTCGCCGTGGACGCGAAGGAGCCGAGCATCGAACGGCGCCTTCAAATGCTCGCGGCGGATGTGCTGCGGCGGGAGGATGCGGATATCAATCCGGAGAGCTCGCTGGCCGAGCTCGGTGTTGATTCGCTCGATCTCGTCGTATTCATGATGTCCGTCGAGGAGGAGTTCGCGCTGGAATTCACACGCGATGATCAGAAGAGTGTGCGCACGCTCGGAGATGTCGCGGCGAAGATCAGGGAGTACCGCGAGTCGGCAACGTGAGCGAGGCTCGAACTTGATTGTGCTTGGTGTGACGTTTTTCACCAGCTCGCTGAGAGGGGATGCAAGTGATGAGTGCACAGTCTTGGGTAATCAGTGGGCAGTGGTGTTCAGTTAGATGAAGGCGCAAACTGACAACCACTGATCGACTGATAACTCATGACCGTCGACTCGAAACTTGCATCCCCCATAGAGGCAAGCGTAGTCAGTGCCGTCAATAAACCTGATCCCACTCCGCCGAGAGTCTGATAGCGGAGTCGATGATCCCCACCATGCTGTAGGTCTGCACGAAATTTCCCCATAGCTCTCCGGTCTCGGGATCGATGTCCTCGGAGAGCAGTCCATGCGGGTTGCGGTGGGCCAGCACCTTCTCGAACAGCGCGCGCGCTTCGTCTTTTCGTCCCATCGCCGCCAGCGCGTTGATGTACCAGAAGGTGCACACGATAAAGGCGTTCTCGGGCGCGCCAAAATCATCCTGCTCGGTGTAGCGGAAGATGAAGTCTCCACGCTTGAGACCTTTTTCAATCGCTCTCACCGTCGACACGAAACGCGGATCGTCGGCAGCGAGGAATCCGACTTCGTGCAAACGGAGAAGGCTGGCGTCGAGCGTGTCGCCGTCCATCGTGCCGGAGAAGCTGCCGAGCTTCTCGTTCCACGAGCGCTCGTAGATCACCGCGCGCATGCGGTCGGCGTGAGCGCGCCAGTAGGTCGAGCGGTCAGCGAGTCCCAGGTGCTGGGCAATACGGGCGAGACGGTCGCAGCCTGCCCAGCACATCACGCTCGAGAACGTGTGGATGCGCATTTTTCCGCGCAGCTCCCAGATCCCGGCGTCGGGCTGATCGAAGAGGACGGCTGCCTGCTCGCCGAGAGCTTCGAGGCGCGGGAAGAGCGTGTCATCGCCGCGGCGAACGAGCCGGCGATCGAAGAACAGGTGCGGAGCCGCCAGGATCGCCGCGCCGTAGACGTCGTGCTGCACCTGCCGGTGTGCCTGGTTGCCGACCCGCACCGGGCCCATCCCGCGGTAGCCGGGAAGACATTCGGCCACGTATTCGTCCGGCGCCGATCGGCCGTTGATGCCGTACAACGGCCTGAGCTTTCCATCTTCCGCGGCTGCGACGATGTTGAGGATGAACGACAGGTAGCGCTCCATCGTCCGCGTCGCGCCGAGCCGGTTGAGGGCATTCACGACGAAGTAGGCATCCCGGATCCAGCAGTACCGGTAATCCCAGTTTCGCACCGTGTTGGGCGCTTCGGGGATGGATGTCGTTACGGCGGCCACGATCGCGCCGGTGTCCTCGAACACATTGAGCTGGAGCGTTATGGCGGCGCGGATCACCGCGTCCTGCCACTCGAAAGGAATCGCAAGAACGCGGACCCATTCGCGCCAGTGCGATGCCGTCTCATCGAGGAAATGGCGACCGATCTCCCCCACCGCGCCATTCACCGTCTCGTCCGGGCCCAGCAGCATCGTGACCGCGTCCTCGAGATAGAACGGAGTCTCGTCGAGGACTGCGGTCGTCGATGCATCGGTGGTCAGGCGCAGCACGACTTCGCCACCGTAGTAGCGGATGTGGTTGCTACCCGTCGTCGTGCGCGGTCGCTCGCAGCCGTAATCGCGCGCCGGGCGCAGCCTGATCCTGACCCTCGGATTCCCGGATAGACGGCGAACCTGCCTTACGAGCATCATCGGGCAGAACATCCGCCCGTGATGCCGGAACCGCGGCGCAAAATCGACGACCTCGATCGCGCTGCCCTCGCCGTCGTAGGCGCGCGTGACCAGGACCGGCGTGTTGACGAGGTACTCCTGCTCGGTTCGCACGGCATCGACCAGCTCAATGGAGAACAATCCGAACTCGTCGGCCCGCTCCTCGGACCTGCCGCCAAGTATCGAGCAGAACGCGGGGTCGCCATCGAGACGCGGAAAGCATCCCCATTTGATCTCGCCGGCGGGGTCGATCAGCGCGGCGATGGTGCCGTTGCCTATCAGCGCGAGGTCGAGTGACATCAACCTGCTCCGGCGAGCGGTGCCAGCGCGGTTCCATCGCTTTGCTCAAGCCACACCCGGACGGAGCGAACATCGCGAAGCCGCCACCGGGCGACGGTGCGGCCCGGGCCAACCTTGATGGAGTGACCGCCGAGCGAGTTGACGACGGCGAACCCGTGTTCGTCGGTCACGTCGTCGCCGACGAATACCGGCGTTCGCCCGCGGAACGGCTGCTCCGCCATGTATTCCCGCACCGCTTCTCCCTTGTCCTTTCCACTTGGCTTGATCTCGATGATACGCTTGCCGGTGAGAATAGCGTATTCCGGTCCCATCTTCGCGTGCACACCGCGCATGGTGCGGTGCGCGAATGATGCGAGGGCGGGTGCGGCCCGGTAATGGAGGGCGAGCGACAAGCCTTTGTCCTCGAGGGTGAGTCCGTGGTGCCGGGAAACCATGGCGGAAAGCCGGGCGCGCGCGTTCACCAGCTTATCTGAAGTGGCATCATGGCGGCTAATCTTCCCTTCGGCGTTGCGCCGCTCAAGGCCGTGGTGTCCGGCGACCGGCAGGTGCGGGCCGGAAAAAATCGAGTCTACGCTCTCGATCGACCTCCCGCTGATGAGAGCGAGCGCGCCTCCGGAAGCGTGGTGCAAATCGCGGATGAGCGTATGAAGGTCGTGCTCGAGACGGACTTCCGACGGAGTAGGCGCCAGATCTGCCAGCGTTCCGTCGATATCGAAGAAAAACGCCCAGCTCGGCTCGGGTGCGGGAATCCCGCTCGAACGAGTCGCGCCACGGCGATCACGGCGAGGAAGAAGTGGACCGTCGCCCTCGCCGGCCCGCCTAACGGAAGCTTTCACGCTGCTCGGCGGGGGTGTCGAGCGGCGTCGATGCGGATGTGCCGGTATCGGATGGGCGCGTCCACCTGGTCTGCGGCGCGCGGCTCAAGAGACGCCCGCGACGCCGCATCGTAGCCGCATCGAGCAGCATGCGCCCGGCCCACCTGTAAACGTTGAACTCCTGGATGAGGCTCCTCATCAGCCGCATCCGCGCGCGCTGGGTGCGCATCGGCATCGTGAGCGCGACGTTCAGCGCGGACGCGCACTGGTCGGCATCGTAGGGGTTGACGATGAGGGCTTCGGGAAGCTCGCGCGCCGCGCCGGTGAACTGGCTGAGGATCAGCACCGCGCGCTCGTCGTCGCGCGATGCGACGAATTCCTTGGCGACGAGATTCATTCCATCGTGCAGACTGCTGACGAAGCAGAGGTCGGCGGCCCGGTAGTACTCGTGGACCTGGTGCGGCTCGTGGTGCGCAACCGTGAGCACTATCGCCGGATGCCGTCCACTCGCGAATCGCTCGTTGATGCGGGCGGCCATTCCACGAACGCGATCCTCGTAGCTCTTGTATTCCTCGATGATCGCTCGCGTCGGCGCGGCAATCTGAATGAAAGTGAACTTGCCGATCCACTCGGGGTGCAGCTCGAGCATCCTTTCCACCGCGCGAAACCTCTCCTCGAGTCCCTTGGTGTAGTCGAGGCGGTCAACCCCGATTCCAATGGAGTGGTCGGGCGGCAATCCGTGCCGCTGGCGCACGTCCGCGCGACAGTCCTCGACTGATTTCGCAATCAGCGACGGCGAAGGCGGCCATTCGACGGAAATCGGATAGCGCTTGACCGCGGTCGCCTCCTGCTTGTACGACACGGTGAACGTCTCGCGATCCACGCGCGCCTCGAGCTGGCGGTCGACGGTGTCGACCAGATTGTTGCAGTGGAACTGGGTGTGAAAGCCGAGGATGCTGGAGCCGAGCAGGCCGTCGAGGAGCTCGTGGCGCCAGGGGCAGATGGCGAACGCCTCCGGATTCGGCCACGGGATGTGCCAGAACGTGATGATGGTCGCCGCGGGAAGGCGCTCGGTGACCATCCGCGGCAGGAGGGCGAGGTGGTAGTCCTGCACCAGCACGATCGGATCCGACGACTTCGCTTCGGCGACGACGGCATCCGCGAACTTGCGGTTCACTTTCTCGTACTGGACCCAGTCGGAGGTGCGGAAGGTAGGACGCACGTGGGCGATGTGGCAGAGCGGCCACAGGCCCTCGTTGGAGAAGCCGTAGTAGTAGCCGTCTTCCTCTTCCTTCGTGAGCCAGACGCGGCGCAGCTGGTACGCCGGATCTTCCACCGGGACGCCAATGCGGTCGTTGGCATCGACGACGTCGCGGTCGGCCGATCCGGAGCCGTGCGCAATCCAGATTCCCGAGCAGGCGCGCATGATCGGCTCCATGGCGGTGACGAGCCCGCTGGCCGGCCGCTGGATGACGATCGAGTCGTCCTGTCGAACATGGATGTAAGGCTCTCTGTTGGAGACGACGATCACATCCTGTCCACGCAGCTCGCGATCGAGGATCTGGCGCAGAGTATCCGGCGTCCACGCCAGCTGCTCTTCGTCACGAAGCCGGTGCTCGGCTTGCAGATCGCGGACGAGAGCGCGGAGATCCTGGGCAACCGGACCGAGCTCTCCGTCATCGGCGGCCTGCGTTGGGCGGAGGAGTCCTTCGCCGCGCATCAGCGATTGGATGCCCTGAATCCAGCCTCTCCAACTGAGCTGGGCGATGACGACGGTGATCAGCGAGACGACTACGCCCAGCACCAGAAAAAAGTAGAACACGTACTGCCTGGTCTCGTCGCTGCGGCGCTGGACGAAGCTCATGTCGTGGACGAGGATCAGCATTCCGGTCGCGGCGCCGATAGCAGCAGAGGTCGTAACCGCCGCCGAATCGGCTGAGAGGGCGGAGGTGACATCCGGGGCGGCAGGAGCGACGCCTGTGTTCGGGGGCGTGGCAGCGATAAAAGGTGAGAGTTGATGCACCGAAACCAGAACCGACCCCCGCGAGAGGCTGATGAGGCTTCCCTCCGGATTGGAAAACTCATCGAGGTTCGTGCACCTTATTTCGGCGGGCAGGGTCTGCGTCGCGATCGGTTGATTCCCCCCGCTTGGGCACACCCCGATCGCATACAGGCGCTCGTCCTGTGTGATGCGGGAGAAGAAGCGACGGATCGCGGGCGTATCGTTCGCGGCGACAAGCGCCTGGAGCGGCCCGTCGATCGCGTTGGCGACGAGGCTTGCGCGAAGGTTGAGATCCCTGACGAACCACCGAACCGTAAGCTTGTCGACGAGCGGCATCACCGAGTAGGCGAGCGCCGCGAGCACCAGCACGAGTGGGATTACAAAGCGGAGAGAGAGCCTCACGAATAGCCTGCTTCCATCTCTCGTAGTCTACCGCGCGCGAGCCCCAATGTGAACCGGAGCGATCGAGTTCGCCGCAGCAACAGCCAGGGCGCGCTGTTGCGCGCCCGTAGTTTCCGGCTCCGCCCGAGCGAGCGTAGCGCCGAAGAGGGTACCAGCACCACACCATGCGCGCAAATCCGTCCGCATCAACGGGTTCCGCACGACGATGCTGACCGCGCCCGCGAGCGGCATCGATACGTCGACGGGCGAAACGGAGCCGGTGGCGCCAGGACGGGGTCCGCCGGAATTGCTTGACAAATAATGTTTATGGGCGGATAATGGTGGCCCTACGACTATCTCTCCCGCTGCGTCCTGCTCGGGAGAGACCAGCATCACGTTCGCGCCCCTCTGGAGGGCACCGCCTATGGTAGTGGTCCGTCGCTTCTTTCTTTTGCTGGCCGCCGCACTCATGTGCGCGCCAGCCCTGACGCCGCTCGGCGCTCAGGATCTCACCGGCACGATTCGCGGGGTTGTCACCGACAGCTCGACGAATCTACCGTTGGCCGATGTCACCGTAGTAGTGGAAGGAACACGCCGGGGAGCCGTCACGAACAATGACGGCTCTTATGTTGTCGGTGGTGTTCCGGCTGGAACCTACAGCGTCCGCGCGCGGCGGATCGGCTTCGGCGCTCCGGCGGCGAGTGTCACGGTCAGCCCCGGTGGCACTGCCACGGCCAACTTCGCTCTCGACCGGCGCATCGCCGTCCTCGAAGAAGTGGTGACGACGGGTTATGGCTCTCAGCGCCGGCTCGCGATCACGGGCTCCGTTTCGACGATCGATGCCGATGCCGCGAATGTAGGTGTACCGACCAACGTGACCAACATGATCCAGGGTCGGGCGGCCGGCGTCACCATCACCCAGAACAGCGGTGAGCCAGGCTCCGGCGCTCAGATCAGAATTCGAGGCGGCACCTCGATCAGCGCCAGCAACGAGCCGCTCTACGTCATCGACGGCGTTCCGATCTCGAACGTCGAGACCCAGACGGCGGGTATCGGTATCGGTGGAAGTCCACCGCTTCCGCGCAATCCGATGAATCTTCTGAATCCGGCGGATATCGCCTCGATCTCGATTCTGAAGGATGCCGCGGCAACGGCGATCTACGGAGCGCGCGCCGCCAACGGCGTGATCCTGATCGAGACGAAGAAGGGACCCGGCGGCGGACCGACGATGGAGTACGAGTTCCAGGCCGGTTCCTCCTCGGTGCGCAATCAGCTCGAAGTGCTGAGCGGTGATGAGTACAGGACCTTCGTTGCCGCCGAGGTTGCAGCAGGTCGGATGACTGCGGCGCAGCAGGCGAGCCTTGGAACGGCGAGCACGGATTGGGAGGATGCAATCACCCGAACCGGCTCCACCTTCAACCACAATGTTTCCTTCGCGGGCGGGTCGGCGAACACGCAGTATCGCGCTTCGCTGAATTACCTGAACCAGCAGGGCGTCATACTCTCCAATGGCCTCAAGCGCTATCAGGCGAGAATCAACGGCACCCACCAGGCGGTTGACGGAAGGCTTCGCCTCGGACTCAACCTCACTGGATCGCAGGTGAACGACGATTATGTGCCTTTCGAGAATACGGGCGGATTCGAGGGCGGCGTGCTCTTCAACTCGATCAACTACAATCCGACGTATCCGATCCAGGTGACCGATGCGGCGGGGATCACGACGTACTATGAGATCGGTCCCGGATCGCAGTCGATCCGCAACCCGGTCGCGCTCGCGGAACAGATCCAGGACGTTGGAAAATCCGTCAGGGTGCTCGGCAATGCTTCCGCCGATCTCGACATTTTCAGCGCCCTGACCGGGCGCATCAACGTCGGTGTCGATCGCGTCGATGGGACCAGAAAGATCTACTGGCCGCGCGTGAGCCCGGTTGGCGCCGGATTCTCCGGACTTGCCGATCAGACCAGCCGCGACAATACGTCGCTGACGCTGCAGACGCTCCTCACCTTCCACCCCGAGTACTCGACGAGCCAGACGCTCGAAGTGGTCGGTGGCTACGAATACAACGACTACACCCGCTCTGATTTCGGCGCACAGGCCCGCGGTTTCACCACGGATGCGCTCGGCTACAACGGCCTCGGCGGCGGGGCGACCGCAGTGCCACCGTTCTCGTTCCGCGAGGCGAGCAAGCTCGTTTCGTTCTTCGGCCGGGCGAACTGGAGCATGCTGGATCGCTTCTTCCTGACCGGCGTAGTGCGCCGCGACGGGGCGTCACAGTTCGGAGCCGGGAACAAGTGGGCGGTTTTCCCCGCCATTTCCGGATCGGTGCGGCTCACCGAGACCGGCTTCGTTCCCACCGGCCCGTTCTCGGAGCTGAGACTGCGCGCCGGCTGGGGCAAGGTCGGTAACCCGGCAGTTCCTCCCTACGCATCGCTCATTCTTATTCAGGCGGACGGCAACTCGCGCTATGCCTTCGGCGATCAGGCGATGACCGGCTACTCACCGTTCCAGAACCCGAATCCACTGCTCAAGTGGGAAGAGACGGCGCAGACGAACGTTGCCGTCGATTACGGATTCATGAACAACCGCTTCACCGGAAGTCTCGAGTATTACCGCAAGAATACGGACGACCTGCTGCTCAGAGTCGCCGTGCCGCAGCCGGCCGTCGCATCTGACCGGCTCGAGAACATTGGAAGCGTCAAGAACACCGGCGTCGAGTTCAGCCTCGACGCGCAGCTGATCAACCGGCCGAACCGCAACTGGATGGCCGGCCTGGTGTTCTCCAGAGACCGCAACGAAGTCGTCAACATCGGTCGGCCGTTCATCATCACCGGAGCGATCAGCGGTCCTGGCCAGTCAAACGCTCCTTCACAGAGAATCATTCCCGGCCAGCCGCTCGGAACATTCTTCGGTCCCCAGTATGTCGGCGT
Organism: Gemmatimonadaceae bacterium; assembly: GCA_041747535.1. GTDB lineage: Bacteria > Gemmatimonadota > Gemmatimonadetes > Gemmatimonadales > Gemmatimonadaceae > UBA4720. Next base: position 5,509 of record JBGTEZ010000041.1, on the reverse strand, counting down.
CGACGCGCAGGGTCGCCAGCTCTTCAACCGCTACACCGTCACGCGCGATGCGAACGGCGTCGAAACGGGCCGGACTCTCAACGGCACGACGCTGGCACCGGGTGGCGATGATTTCGTCATTATCGGTGATGCGAATCCTGACTTTACGCTTGGACTTCGCACTCAGGGGAATTACGGTCCGTTCGACATGAGCATGCAGCTCAACAGCATGCAGGGAATGGACGTTCTCAACACCACTGCTCTGGTGTACGCAACGAAGACCAGCGCGCGTCAAGGCAAGAACTTCCTTCGCTCCGCTCTGAACGACGGAGTCGCCAGCACCGAGCCGGCGATTTACTCCGACCGTTGGATCGAGGATGGCTCTTTCATCCGCCTCCAGAACATCACGGTCGGCTACACCTTCAACCTGCCAAGCTTCACTGGAACCGCGAGAGGGACGAGGGTGTTCCTGTCGGCGGACAACCTGGCGGTCCTCACCAACTACACCGGTTACGACCCGGAAGTCCACACCGATGCCGGTCTGGCAACGCGTGGTATGGATTACCTTCACTATCCGCGTCCTCGCACGATCACAATGGGCGCCCGAGTGGCCTTCTGAGGAACCTATGAGAAACTCACCAATGAAACTTCATCTTAGGACGGCAGGTTTCTTTGCGCTCTTCGCGCTCGCGCCGATTTCGGCGTGCACGGATCTGACCGAGGTGCCGTCGAGCTCGATCTCGCCGGAGAACTTCTACGCCAACGAAGCCGAGGTACTCGGCGGACTGGCGTCGGTTTACGCCCAGCTGCGCACCACGACTGACGAATATTACAATGTCAGCGAGGTGAGCTCGGACGAGATCATCGTTCCGACACGAGGCACCGACTGGTACGACAACGGAAAGTGGCTCGATCTCGACCGGCAGACCTTCGGGCCGAACAGTCCCGGTGGGCTGGACAACATAAACTCGGCGTGGACCGAGCTGTTTCGCGGCGTCGCGCGAGCGAACGTGGTGCTCTCGGCGATCGAGGGCAGCAACTTCGCCAGCAAGGCGGTCGTACAGGCCGAGCTTCGCACGCTCCGCGCATTCTACTATTACCTGCTGCAGGATCTGTTCGGCGGCGTACCGATCGTGGAAGACACCGAGATCGCCCCGCGTCCGCGTAATACCCGGGCCGAAGTGTTCGCCTTCATCGAGAGTGAGCTGAACGCGACCCGCCTGGTTCTGCCCGTCAGCTGGCCAGCGGCGATGAACGGACGCCTTACCCGCGGCGCCGCCGATGCGATGCTCGCGAGCCTGTACCTCAATGCGGAAGTCTTCGGCGGCACAGTCACAGCGGCGGGGTTACAGAGAGGTCCCCAGCGCTGGGCCGACGCGATCGCGGCTGCTGACCGGGTCATCAACTCCGGCCAGTATTCTCTCGCCGCGAACTGGCGCTCGAACTTCACCGCCACGAACAACACCTCGCCAGAGATCATCTTCGCGGTGAAGTATGTCGCGGTGGATGGACTCGGTCTGAACTTCGTGATGAGAGCGCTGCACTACAATCAGTATGACGCGCTCACTCCATGGAACGGATTCGCGACAATTGCAGAGACCTACAATGCGTTCGATCCCAACGATACCCGCCGTCAGATCTTTCTCGAGGGCGTTCAGTTCAACCTCATAACGGGCCAGCCGGTCAACGACCGCGCCGGGAACCGGTTGGTGTTCGACCCCGCCATCCCTGATCCGACGCAGGCCGGAGAGGGTGCGGGAGTGCGAATCGTGAAGTGGCCGGTCGATCCGGCGCACGTCGCGCAGAACAACGGCAACGACTACGCACACTTTCGTCTGGCCGAGATCATCCTGATCAAAGCGGAAGCTCTCAATGAGCAAGGTGGCGCTGGCACGGCCCAGGCAGTCACACTGGTAAATTCGGTGCGCGCGCGGAACTTTGCGACGCCGCAGCCGATCACCGCGACCACCCAGGCCGGCGTCCGGACCGCCATTATGAACGAGCGTCTGTTCGAGCTCACGGCGGAATCGAAGCGCCGTACTGACCTGATCCGGTTTGGCCGGTGGAGCCTACCCTGGTTCAACAAGACCGCGGCAGAGCCGTACAAGGTACTGATGCCGATCCCTCAGATTCAGGTCGGCACCAACCCACAGCTCGTCCAGAACCCGGGGTACTAGTCCCGGGGTGGTGTTCACGATTTGACGAATCTTTTCCGCCATAGCCTGCTCTCCTCCCGGGGGGCAGGCTATGGTGCATCAGGCAGGTGGGCGACACCGTGGCTGAGAGCGATAGTTCTGCTCTCGGGGCTCTCCGTCGCCGCTGCCTGCTCACGCGCTGACGTCGCCGCGAAGGAATCCGGGGAGGCCCCAGCCAACGAGGGGCACCTCTTCACCCGGCTGCCTTCCAGCTATACCGGTGTAACCTTCGCGAATCGCCTCACCGATACGCGAGAAATGAACGTCTTCACCTACCGCAATTACTACAACGGCGGCGGCGTGGCGTTGGCCGACCTCACCGGCGACGGACTGCCCGAGATCTTCCTCACGTCGAACCAGGGCGGGAACAAGCTGTACCTGAACAAGGGCAAGTATCAGTTCAGCGACGTGACGGAGCAGGCGGGCGTGAAAGGCGAAGGCTTCTGGGCGACCGGAGCAACGTTCGCGGATGTGAACGGCGACGGTCTGCTCGACATCTATGTCTGCTACGCCGGCAACGTGAGCGGACAGCGCCGCGCCAACGAGCTCTACATCAATCAGGGACCCGGCAAGGACGGCGTGCCGACGTTCACCGAAGCAGCGCGTGCGTACGGCGTTGCCGACGAGGGCTACTCGACGCACGCAGCGTTCTTCGACTACGACCGCGATGGTGACCTCGATCTGTACCTGGTGAACAACTCCTTCCGCCCGGCCGCCAGCTTCGGAATGCGCAACATCCGGCACATCCGTAACGCTCTGGGGGGCCACAAGCTGTATCGCAATGACGGCAACAAGTTCACCGACGTGAGTGAGAAGGCGGGCATCTACGGCAGCGAGATCGGCTTCGGTCTGGGCGTCGTCGTCGGCGACGTGAACCGGGATGGCTGGCCCGACATTTACGTGTCGAACGACTTCTTTGAAAGAGACTATCTCTACATCAATGCCAAGGACGGCACCTTCACCGAGGACATCGAGCGCCAGATGCCGTCGATCAGCTACTCGTCGATGGGCCTCGACATGGCCGACATCAACAACGACGGCTGGCTCGACGTCTATGTGACCGACATGCTTCCGGCGGACGAGCGCCGGCTCAAGACGACCGGGGCCTTCGAGACCTGGGATGTCTACCAGACCAAGCTGAGGAACGACTATCACCACCAGTTCGCGCGCAACATGCTTCACCTCAACAACGCCAACGGCACCTTCAGTGAGATCGGCCAGATGGCCGGCGTGTCACGAACGGACTGGAGCTGGAGCGCACTGATCGCCGACTTCGATCTCGATGGCTTCAAGGACATCCACGTCACCAACGGCATGGCGAAGGATGTCACGTCTCAGGACTACATCTCGTTTCTCGCCAACGACGAGACGCGGGCCGCATCGACGCGCGACAAGAAGGTGGATTACCTCGGGCTAGTAAAGGCGATGAGCTCGACCAAGCTCCCCGACTACGGATTTCGGAACCGCGGCGATCTCACCTTTTCCGACGAGAGCGCGGCGTGGGGCCTCGACACCCCCGGTTTCTCGAACGGAGCGGCGTACGGAGACCTGAACGGCGACGGCGCGCTCGATCTCGTGGTCAACAACGTCGATGACGAAGCGCGGATCTATCGGAACGATGCGCGCACGCTCTCGAAGAACGGCTATCTCCAGGTGAAGCTCGAAGGAGCTGCGCGCGGAGGGAACAGATTTGCCATCGGAGCCAAGGTCAGGTTGCACGCGGGGCCAGGGATTTTCTTTCAGGAGCTGATGCCGTCGCGCGGGTTCCAATCCAGCGTGGATTACCTGCTGACCTTTGGAGTGGGCACCGCGCTGAAGATCGATTCGGTGGTAGTGGAGTGGCCGGACGGCAAGGTCAGCACTGCGCGGGATGTCGCGCCAAACCAGAAACTGGTGGTCAGGCACGCGGAACCAGCCGGCGACGAGAATACGAAAGCGGCGATCGTTGCACCGAAGGCGCCGGCTCCGCTCCTGGCCGATGTCACGGCGCGCGCGTCAATCGGCTTCGTCCACCGTGAGAACGCGTTCGTCGACTTCGATCGTGAGCGGCTCATTCCGAAGCTGCTTTCGACTGAGGGCCCGTACATGGCCGTCGCCGACGTGAATGGAGATGGGCTTACGGATGCGTTCATTGGTGGAGCGAAGGATCAGGCGGGCCAGCTGCTGATCCAGGGCGCGGGCGGAAAATTCACGGCAGCCAGTCAGGCGGCCTTCGAGCTCGATAAGGTTTCTGAGGATATCGGCGCTGCTTTCTTTGACGCCAACGGCGATGGATCTCCCGATCTGTACGTCGTGAGCGGCGGCAACGAGTTCTCCGATCTGGCGGCTCCGCTACAGGACCGGCTCTACCTCAACGATGGGCGCGGCAACTTCCGGATGACGACAGGCAATCTTCCCGCCGAGACCGTGAGCGGGTCGCGGGTTGCGCCCGCGGACTTCGACGGCGACGGCGATATCGATCTGTTCGTGGGCGGCCGCGTGGTGCCCGGCCGGTACGGCATCGATCCGACGAGCGCTCTGCTCAGGAACGACGGACGTGGCCGCTTCACGGATGCCACCGCGCAGGCGCCGGGACTCTCGAATATCGGCATGGTGACGGACGCGCTCTGGCAGGACCTGAACGCGGACGGACGCGTGGATCTGGTGGTGATCGGCGAGTGGATGCCGATCACGATTTTCCGGAACAGCGGTAACGGGAGACTCGAGAAGCTCGAGACCCGCGGGCTCGAGAAGAGTCACGGCTGGTGGAATCGGATCATCGCGCGCGACTTCACTGGAGACGGTCGAGTGGATTTCGTGATCGGCAATCTCGGTCTCAACACGCGCCTCCAGGCCAGCGCAACGGAGCCGACGACGATGCACGTCAAGGATTTCGACGGGAACGGGTTCGTCGAGCAGATCATCTCATCCTACAATCACGGCAAGAGTTATCCGCTGCCGCTGCGCGACGATCTGATCAAATCGCTTCCGTTCCTCAAGGCGAGATACCCCACCCACGAGAAGTACGCCGGGCAGTCGATAACCGATATTTTCCCTCCCGCCGACCTCGCCGATGCCATCGTGAAAACGGCGTACACATTCCAGACGGCGCTGGCGCGGAACAACGGAGACGGATCGTTCACGCTGGTGCCGCTGCCGCACGAGGCTCAGTTCGCGCCGGTCTACGGCATTGTGAGCGACGACTTCGATCGCGACGGAAAGGCGGATCTCCTGCTTGCCGGCAACTTCGACGGCGTGAAGCCGGAGATCGGACGGATGAGCGGCGGGTACGGGCTGATGCTCCGCGGCGACGGGAAAGGCGGGTTCGCGCCCATGCTTGCGAGCGAGAGCGGGTT
>JBGTEZ010000040.1:0-8576 GCA_041747535.1 Gemmatimonadaceae bacterium | reverse complement strand
GCCGCTCGTGCCGCGGTCCTTCTGAAGAACGGCCTTGACCGATGGGTCGGCGAGAAATGCCTTCACATCCGCGTCGGCGACGAGCGGCACGCGCACGGCGATCACACGCGACCGGATCGTCGGGAGAAGCGCACCAGGCTCGCTCGAGGTGAGCACGATCGTGGTGTCGGCGGGTGGCTCCTCCAGCAGCTTGAGGAACGCGTTCGCCGCCATGTCCGCCCCTTCCTGTGGCACCATCCGCTCGGCGTCTCCAACGATAAAGATCTTGCGTGTCCCCATCGCCGGCGACATCGAGGCGCGCTGGACGAGAGACCGCACGGTCGCGACGTAAATCCCCTCGCTTCCCGACGGGGCCGCATAGAGTCCGCTCGCGGCGGCCCGCTCCGCGGTCGCTTCGGCGTAGTCATCGCGGATCTGCTGAAGATCGGGGTCCGAGTCTTTCGGCCGGGGTCGCGGAAAGACCCAGTGGAGGTCGGGGTGGGTCAGTGCCAGCACGTATCGGCAGCTAGTGCATTTCCCGCAGGGAGGGTTCTCGCCCGTACAGAGCAGGCGCTGAGCCAGCCACAGCGCCACTCGCTGCTTTCCGACCCCCCTCGGCCCGTGAAACAGAAGGCTGCCCGGAAGCGTCCCCGCGTCGATGCTGGCAGCTAGCCTCTGGCGCAGACCGCGGTGTCCGTACACATCGATGATCACTCCAACAATATGTCGAAAGGCGGCCATGGCTGGCACGTTTTCTGACCTGTTCTCAAGCTTCTTGCCTCACGTCAAACCGCACCGGAGACAGTCATGCCCAATCCCCTCAAGGGGCGCAAAGTCGCCTTCCTCGCCACCGACGGCGTCGAGGAAGTGGAGCTCACCGCGCCGTGGAATGCGCTCTCTCAGGCGGGAGCCGACGTGAAGCTTCTCTCCGAAAAAACGGGCGAGATCCAGGGCATGAATCACGATCAGAAAGGGAAGTCCTTCACGGTCGATCTGGACGTTGTTGGCGCGAGCGCCCGGGATTTCGACGCGCTGGTGCTGCCCGGCGGGGTGGCCAGCCCCGACAAGCTGCGGACGAACAAGGATGCCGTCCGCTTCGTTCGCGAGTTCATGGAAGCCGACAAGCCTGTTGCCGCCATCTGCCATGGTCCGTGGCTGCTCGTCGAGGCCGACGCGGTGCGCGGCCGTACCATCACGTCATGGCCGAGCCTCGAGACGGACATAAAGAATGCGGGAGGGGCGTGGGTGGACAAGCAGGTTCACCTCGATCAGAAGCTCCTGACGAGCCGGAAGCCCGACGACCTTCCGGCCTTTTGTGCCCAGCTCGTGAGCTTGCTGGCGAACGCGATCGACGAGCGGCGGCTCGACAAGATGGTGGAGCAGAGCTTTCCAGCCAGCGATCCTCTCCCGGGGCCGATCTCGATCGGTTGATCGGGCGTAAGAGCTGTAAATTGTTGGCCGGTGCCCGGCTCACTTTGCAATGCAAAGTACTTGACCATTCTCGTCTTTGCCCCTAAATTGGTTCCATGGCTTCGGTTACCCCGCTTCATCGCGCCCCTGCCCCTGAGCCGCCCGCGCTGCACGTGCGGGCGATGGACAACCTCGCATTCATCCGCGACACCATGGAAGCGGCGGGATCGTTCACCGCCGTGTCCGGCTGGGGAATGGTCGCCGTCGGCATCATCGCGTGGGCGGCGGCAGTACTGGCTGCGGTTCAGCCCACACCGGTCGACGCGCTCTACATCTGGATAGCGGCGGCGGTCATCGCGCCCGCCGTCTCTCTGTGGGCAACCGTGCGCAAGGCGCGAAAGGCGCACGTGCCGATCCTCTCCGGCCCGGGCCGCAAGTTTCTGCTCGGCTTTTCTCCACCGCTCGTAGTCGGTGCGCTCCTGACACTGGTCCTGTATCGGGCCGGCCTGGTGGCGACGATTCCGGGCATGTGGCTCCTCCTCTACGGCACCGGCGTGATCGCCGGCGGTGCGTTCTCGGTGCGAGTCGTTCCGGTGATGGGTGTGTGCTTCATGCTCGCCGGCACGCTCGCGCTTTTCGCTCCGCCGTCGTGGAGCGGCTGGATAATGGCGGCGGCATTCGGTGGGCTTCACATCGGCTTCGGGATCTCGATCGCGCGGAGACACGGTGGCTAAACACGGCACGGCGCGCGATAGCGAGGGTTCGGGTGTGGGTACTGGTCTGCGTTCCGTCCGCGGAAAATCCGACGTGAAAGCCGCATTGTCGGGTCGCGCGCACGCGCTGGACCGGCTGATCCACGAGAGGCTGCGCCTCGGCATCGTCAGCGCGCTGGCGGTGAATGATTCGCTCAGCTTCAGCGACCTGAAGAAGCTGATGAAAACCACTGACGGGAATCTCAGTGTGCACGCGCGCAAGCTCGAGGAGGCGGACTACATCGCCTGCAGCAAGTCGTTCGAGGGGCGGATGCCAAAGACGGAGTATCGTCTCACCGCGATGGGCCGTCGTGCCCTCGAGCGCTACCTCGATCATATGGAAGCGCTCATCCGAGCCACGCGGGAGCGCTGAGCCATGTCGCACTCGCACCACTCGGGAAAACACACGCATTCGCTTTCACCGCAACCGACCGGCGCTGAGCGCGGCATTCACGTCGCGATCATAATGGATGGCAACGGCCGGTGGGCGAACGCGCGTGGACGGCCGCGCACCGCAGGCCACATTGCCGGAGCGCGCGTCGTCAGGAAAATCGTCGAAGCCGCACCGTCGTCAGGCATCGGGATGCTGACCCTCTATGCGTTCTCGGGCGACAACTGGGCTCGCCCGTCGCGTGAAGTTGCTCTGCTCATGCGCCTCTTCCGGCGCTATCTCGTCTCGGAAGTCGACCGCTGCGTCACCAACGACGTCCGCATGCGCATCATCGGCCGCCGCGACCGCATTCCGGGAGAGCTTCTTCGCGCCATCAATGCCGCGGAAGAGGCGACGAAGCATGGCACCACCCTCGACCTTCGGATCGCGGTGGATTATTCGGCCCGTGACGCGATGGTACGCGCGGCGGAGAGTCTTCGCTCGACCGACAACATCACGCGCGATGTTCTCGCAACCGCGCTTGGGGCGGTCGATCACTGGACCGGCCAGCGGCGCGACGTCGATCTGCTGATCCGCACGGGCGGCGAACAGCGCCTGAGCGACTTCCTGCTCTGGGAATGCGCCTACGCGGAGCTCTACTTCACCGATCGTCGCTGGCCCGAGTTCACCGCAGGCGATCTCGAGCAGGCGGTGGCGGAGTTCCATTCCCGCGAACGCCGCTTCGGAACCGTGCCTGAAGCGGCGGCCGGGTAAGGCAAGGACCTACCCCGCTGCCTGTTTAAATGCGCCTTAACGCTCCAGGTACCAGGGCGTCTACCAGTTGACCCGTGCGCACTCAGGCGCCGGTGATTACCAGCTTGTGGAGGCTTGCAATGTTGAAAGTTCGATCCCTGGCGCTTGGCGCCTTGCTCGTAGTTGGCGTAGCAGCGATCTCGGAGGCACAGGCCTCTTCGACCCCGCGCAGATCTCCCGATGGCGGTGCCTATGGCCGCGATCGCGGCGAAATGGGAAAGCGCGGCGGACATGCCCGTAAAGGCGGTCATGGCCGCCACGGCATGGGATTGGGACGCGATCTCAATCTGACGGAAGCGCAGCGCACTCAGGTTGCGGCGATTCACAGGAAATATCAGCCGCAGCACCAGGCGCTCCGCGAGCGCGCAAAACCCTTCAACGAAGCCGCCCGCGCCGCCCGGCAGAAATGGGACAGTGTCGGCTTCCGCACCAACACGGAGCGTGCCCGCCAGGTAATGGCCGGCGGCGAGACGATCCGGAATCAGGAGATCGCCGAGATCCGTAACGTCCTTACGGCCGAGCAGCGGACGAAGTTCGATGCCAATCAGAAGTCGATGGCCGAGCGTCGCGCCAAGATGAAGTCGGAAGGCGGTCGCCGCGGTCGTCCGGGAACGGCACGTCCCGCACCCGCCGGCAAAATCAGCTAGCGTCGCTTTTCATCAGCCCAGAATGCCTCGGCGACCATCGCCGGGGCATTTTGTTTTCAATCGCTTTAACGGCCTGAGACCGATCCGGCCAGACTATCCCCATCACTCCCGCAAAACTAACTTTGCGTGGAGAATCGCACTGATGAGGAAAGAGATCGATGGCAACTGAAGTCGTTCAGCTCAAGCGCCGCCGCTTCGGCGAAACCATGCGGCGCGATCTGTGGTGGGTCGAGCCACTCGTGGTCTTTCTGGTGTTGAGCGGCTTTCTGGTATACGCGACGTGGGCTGCCCTGCAGAACGAGCACTTCGAGTTCGGACCGTATCTCTCCCCGTTCTACTCGCCGCTCCTGTTCTCGGATTCACCGCACGCCTGGATTCAGGGTGGACGTCCAGGGTGGCTGCCTGATTTCCTGCCGTTTTCTCCCGCCCTCCTCATTCTTCCGTTTCCGGCCGGGTTCCGCTTCACCTGCTACTACTACCGGGGAGCATACTACAAGGCGTTCTGGGCCGATCCGCCCAGCTGCACCGTCGGTGAGCCGCGAAAGAGTTATTTAGGCGAGCGTTTCCTCCCGCTCACCATCCAAAACATCCACCGCTACTTCCTGTATGCGGCGCTGGTGTTTCTCGTCATTCTTTCCGTTGATGCCTACAAGGCGATGTGGTTCACGGACCCCGTAACCGGAGAGAAGTCATTCGGAATCGGCGTCGGCACCCTCGTGCTCGTCGTCAACGTCGTACTGCTTGCGGGCTACACGCTTGGCTGCCACTCGCTCCGCCACCTCGTCGGCGGCTATCTCGACCGGCTCTCTCGCGCGCCGGTTCGCAAGAAAGCGTATGACTGTGTGAGCTGTCTCAATCGCGGCCACATGCGATGGGCATGGCCGAGTCTGTTCTGGGTTGCGTTCGCTGACGTGTATGTCCGCCTCTGCTCGATGGGCATCTGGCACGACGTGAGGCTTTTCTGATGGCCGAATACCAGACGCACGAGCATGACGTGCTCGTCATCGGCGCCGGCGGAGCCGGTCTCCGGGCCGCGATCGAAGCCGCGCAAGCGGGCGCATCGGTGGGGCTGGTCTGCAAATCGCTCCTTGGCAAAGCCCACACGGTGATGGCGGAGGGAGGTGTCGCGGCGGCGCTCGGCAACGTCGACGACCGCGACAGCTGGCAGGTGCATTTCGCCGACACCATGCGCGGCGGCCAGTACCTCAGCAACTGGCGGATGGCGGAGCTGCACGCGAAGGAAGCGCCCGACCGGGTGCGCGAGCTCGAAGCGTGGGGCGCGGTGTTCGACCGCACCGAAGACGGGCGGATTCTTCAGCGCAACTTCGGCGGACACAAGTATCCGCGCCTTGCGCACACCGGCGACCGCACCGGCCTGGAGATGATCCGCACGCTCCAGGACTATGCCACCTACCAGCCCATTGATGTGCACATGGAGTGCACCGTCGTGTCGCTCCTCAGGGACGGCAACCGTGTCTCCGGTGCGCTCGGCTACGACCGCGAGCGCGGAAGGTTCAAGGTGTTCGCCGCGAAGGCGGTCGTGCTCGCAACCGGCGGTATCGGTCGCGCGTACAACGTGACCAGCAACAGCTGGGAGTACACCGGCGACGGCCATTCATTGGCGTTCAATGCCGGCGCCGCGCTTCAGGACATGGAATTCGTCCAGTTCCACCCGACCGGAATGGTGTGGCCGCCGAGCGTGCGCGGAATTCTCGTCACCGAAGGCGTGCGCGGCGAGGGCGGCATTCTTGTCAACAAGGAAGGCCGCCGCTTCATGTTCGACGACATCCCGGAGAACTACCGGAGCTCCACGGCCGACAACGAGGAAGAAGGCTGGCGCTACACCCAGGGCGACAAGAGCGCCCGGCGTCCGCCGGAGCTCCTGACGCGCGATCATGTCGCGCGCGCGATCGTTCGTGAGGTGCGCGAGGGAAGGGGAAGTCCGCACGGCGGCGTCTTCCTCGACATCTCCTGGATCAAGTCGAAGCTCTCCAACGGGGAGCAGCACATCAAGAAAAAGCTCCCGAGCATGTACCACCAGTTCAAGCAGCTCGCCGACATCGACATCACCGCCGAGCCGATGGAAGTCGGCCCGACTACGCACTATGTGATGGGTGGGATCCGTGTCGATGGCGATACGCAGATGTCCACGGTGCCGGGTCTCTTCGCTGCCGGCGAGGTCGCGGCGGGCCTGCACGGCGCGAACAGGCTGGGAGGAAATTCCCTCTCCGACCTGCTGGTGTTCGGACAGCGCGCCGGCAAATACGCCGCCGAGTTCGCGGGCAGGCAGTCGTCGCCGAAAATCGATGCGGGCGAGGCGGAAGCGATGGCGCGCGGCGCGCTGGAGCCGTTCGGGCGTGATGCCGCGAGCGCCGAGAATCCGTATCAGGTGCAGCACGATCTGCAGACGATGATGCAGGAGCTCGTCGGCATCGTGCGTCGCGGTGACGAGATGCAGCGCGCGCTCGAGGCGCTGTCGGCGCTCAGGGAGCGTGCGAAGAAGGTCGCCGTGACGGGCAATCGGGAGTACAATCCCGGCTGGCACACCGCTCTCGACCTGCCGAATCTGCTCACCGTTGCCGAGGCCGTCACCAGGTCGGCGGTCGAGCGGAAGGAGAGTCGCGGCGGACATTTCCGCGACGATTTCCCGGACAAGGATCCCGCGTACTCGAGGTTCAACATTGTGGTGCGCCGCGGCAGTGGGGGAGAGATCCAGGTTTCCCGCGAGCCGCTGAGCGACATTCGCGCCGACCTCAAGCAGATCATCGAGGAAAACAAGTAATGGCATCGAACCAGTCCGGCGGTGCCTCCGCGCCCGCGGGCTTCGCCAGGGACATCGTCGCGAGCGGGCACAAGGCTGCAGCGCGCAGCGACTCATCGGCGGGTGACGAGACCCGCACGGCGACGTTCAGCGTCTGGCGAGGCGCCGGTGTGACCGGCGAGCTCCGCGACTATTCGACCGCCGTCTCCGAAGGGATGGTGGTACTCGACGCGATCCACCAGATCCAGTCCGAGAGCGCCAACGATCTGGCGGTGCGCTGGAATTGCAAGGCTGGGAAGTGTGGCTCCTGTTCCGCCGAGATCAACGGGCAGCCGCGTCTCATGTGCATGACACGCCTGAGCGATCTCGATCTCGACAAGCCCGTCACCGTCGAGCCAATGCGCGCGTTTCCGCTCCTGCGCGATCTGGTGACGGACGTCGGATCGAGCTTTCGGGCGAAGAAACGCATAAGAAAGTTCACGCCCAGACCACCTGATGCGGCCGACGGCACGTGGACGATGATGCAGGCCGACGCCGATCGCGTTCAGGAATTCCGCAAGTGCATCGAATGCTTTCTCTGTCAGGATGTCTGCCACGTGCTGCGCGATCACCACCTGCACGAGGAGTTCGTCGGGCCGCGATTGCTGGTGCACGCCGCGCAGCTCGAGATGCATCCGCTCGACGTTCTCGACCGGACGACTGACCTCAAGGAATCGCACGGGATCGGCTACTGCAACATCACCAAGTGCTGCACCAAGGTCTGCCCGGAGCACATCACGATCACCGATAACGCGATCATTCCCCTCAAGGAGCGGGTGGTGGACCGGTACTACGACCCGCTGGGGAAACTGGTTCGCCTGCTGCGGGGTAAGAAGCGGGAGACCGAACCGGAGACCCGTTGAAGCTTTTCCCTTGTGTTGCAGCAGCTCTGTTGCTGGCGACCGTAAGTCAGGCGCAAACCCCTCCCGCTCAGGGACAGCCGCCAGCGGTCAAGACCGGCAAGGCTGCGATCATGGGCGTGGCTCTCGACAGCCTCCACGGCGATTATCTCGTCGGGGCTGAAGTGGTGGTCGAAGGCGCGAGAGTGAGCACGACAACCGATTCGTTCGGGCGGTTCCGCGTGGACAGCCTCGCCCCGGGTACCTATCAGGTCGGCGTCTTTCATCCACTCCTCGACACTCTCGGGCTCTCGCTCGCGACTCAACCCTTTCACGTCGGCCCTGACAGCGTCAGCGTCGTTACGCTCTCGATTCCCTCGCCGGCGACCATCATCGCGCGCTCGTGCACGGTGAGGCCAAGGTCGCAGGGTAATTCCGCCGTCATCGGGCAAGTGATCGATCCCGAAACGCTACGGCCCGTCGCCGGGGCGGATGTCTCGATCGCCTGGACCGAGATCGAGGTCTCGAAGGAGTTTGGCATCAGGCAGAGTCCGCGCGTGCTGCGTGACAGCACCGACAGCTTCGGGCGATACGGCCTTTGCGGGCTGCCCAGCGACATGGAAGCGTCGCTCCAGGCGAAGCGCGGAAATTCTGTAACCGCCGCGATCCCCATCGCCCTCGGCTCGGCGCCGATCGAGCTGTTCGCGCGGACGCTGCTACTGTCGCCCGTCGATTCGGGCGCGAAGACGGGCAACGCGGTGCTCAGCGGGCGGGTCGTTCTCGAGGGGAATGCGCCGGGCGCGGGTAGCCGCGTCGAGGTCGCGGGCACTGATGTGGTCGGCACGACGGACGATAAGGGAGAGTTCACGCTCAGAAATCTTCCTTCCGGAACTCACGTCCTGGTCGTGCGGCACCTCGGATTCGCCGCTGACGCCGTCGCGGTCGATCTATCGTCGCGCGAGCCGA
>JBGTEZ010000039.1:0-2406 GCA_041747535.1 Gemmatimonadaceae bacterium | reverse complement strand
GCCGAGCGCCCGCGAGATCTCACCAAGCTCGCGCAGCAGCTCGGCGTGGAGCAGATGATCCTCGGCGCCCTCGGCTTCGTAGAGCGCGATGCGGAGCGTGGCGATGCTCTTGTCGAGCGCTCCACGCTCGCGCTCCACCATCGCGCGGCACTTGAGCGCACCGGCGGCGGTGAGGTGGTCGCCGCGAGCGACGGCATCGTCGAGCGCGCGCGCACACCATTCGTCGGCCAGCTCGAGCCGGCCGAGTCCGAGCCATAGCTCGGCCATGTTCAGCGTCGCGACACTTTTCACGACGGCGTCATCCCGCGTCGTCGCGATCGCAAGTGCCCGCTCGAGGTACTGCTGGGCCTCGCCGAAGTTTCTGATCTTCGTGTGCAGCATCCCCAGATTGTTGAGGACCCAGGAGAGAGGCTCGGCATCACCCGCCATTTCGAAGGCGCCGAGGCTGTTCGAGTAGCACGCGGCGGCGACGGCGAAGTCACCGCGCGTATTTGCCAGCACTCCGCGGTTCTGTTCTATCATTCCGAGGAGGCGCGTCTCGCCGCTCACGTCGGCGAGGACAGCTGCCTTTGCGTAAAGCCGCTCGGCCTCCTTCGGGTCGCCGCGGCGTTGTGCGATGATCCCCAGGCAGTTGAGCGCCTGCGCCTCTCCGGCGGTCGCCCCCGCGCGCGTCGCGTGCGACAGACTCTTGGTGTAGTTGCGGTACGCGGCTTCCGTTTCCCCGCGCTCCCGGAGCAGCGTGCCCTTCCAGCGCAGGACATCGGCGAGAAATGGATCGAGAGTCTCGGGCTCAAACAGGGCGAGGGCATCGTCGTACAAACCAAGAGCCTTCGCGGCTTCGCCTCGCCGCTCGAACGCGCGCGCCCGCTCGACCATCTCGCGGACGCGCCCGATTTCATTTTTCATATGGCCGTCGGTGGGGCGGGGCGCATCTCTATTGCCTGCGCGCGTGCCGGCTTCAGCCTGACGCCAGCATCCAGCGGGAGAAGTGATTGACAAGCCAGGTCTGCATCTCCGGCGTACCGTCCGGGCGCAGGATGGTCACGGAGGTTGCGATCTCGACCGCATTGAGCAAGCCGTTGACGATTCCCCCGAGCAGGCTTTCGTCCTCGAAGTACGCGCCGAACAGGTTTCTGCCGGCGGGGAGTGAGCTCGCTTCGGTGTTTCTCAGGCGCTGCGTTACAACTACCGGCTTGTTGAAGCGCAGCCCGTGCGGCTGCATGTCGTACGAGACGTAGCCGCTCGCATCGGAGACGATCGTGATATTCGTCGATTTGCTCAGAGCGCCGATCGGAAAATTGATTGTGAAGTCCGAGCCTGGAATTGCCAGGGATCCGCCCCAGTATCCAATGTTGCCGGAAACGCTTCTGACCTCGTTGCTGTGCGTCGACGCCCAGCGGACAGGCGCCACCGGAATACCGTTCGGATCAATGACTCCCTTGACCACATCCGTCAGGGCGCCAATGATTCCGCCAAGCAGCCCCCCGAGCAGCTTGTCCGAATCGCTCGGCGCGGCAATGGTTGAAGCCGCCTGAGCCACGCTCGGAGCGGACGGTGCGGTCGGCGACTCAGCGCAGCCAAGCGCGAGCGTGGTGGTGAGTACGATCGCGAGGTAGCGCACGAATCTGGAGGAAATCATGGAGGGGGAGACCCGGGTGAGCGTTGAGGGATGACGGCACCCCCCCTAAAGCAATGCCCATGCCCCACGTAAGCGCTTGCGGGTCAACGAGTTAACAAAAATGTTGCGTCAAGCTCATCAATAGTGGTGTAACAGAATATTACAACTGGCTCATTTTGTTATAGGCCGTGCAAAGCGTTACAGCCCCGCTGACGGGCAGTTGGCGCCGGACCGAGTGCGTGCGGTGGTGGCAGGGAAGTCCACTACCCGACGGCAGGGCAAGCCCTTATTAGGGCGGCTGGAGCAACTCCGCGGTTCCCAACGTATTAATTAATGAGAGAGCGGTCCCTGCGATCAGCATCGCTCGTTTGCTGCCGTGGCTTGAAACCTGTAGCGAACGAACCGTGTCTCACCAGATACAACCCTTAGCCAATCAGTCGTATGTCAATTGGAACCAACAGAGTCCGGCTCGTCGTAGCCGTGACCACAGCGTTCGTCGGCGGCTTGATCGTCGCGTCCGGCCTCAACTGGACGAAGCTCGGCTTCGCTCAGGGACGCCCCGCACCGGCGGTCGTCCAGCCTATCGCCGAAGCGAGCAATGCATTCGTCGCCATCGCGAACAACGTCACCCCGGCGGTCGTCTCGATCGACGTGTTCAGCGCGGCGCGCACAGCGCCGACGCAGCGCGGACGCACGCAGGCGCCACAGAACGTTCCTCCCGGAATGGAAGATTTCTTCCGCAACTTCGATCTGCCGCAGCAGTCGCGTCCGACTCGGGGACAGGGATC
>JBGTEZ010000038.1:0-5772 GCA_041747535.1 Gemmatimonadaceae bacterium | reverse complement strand
GAGCTCGAGCACATCGTGGACATGCTGCACAACATGTCGCCGAGCGAGAGGCAGGGAGTGCCGGGGCTGAGCGCGGCGCGCGCCGACATCATCGTCGCGGGATTCACGGTGGCCGCTGAAGTACTCGCCCGCCTCGATGTGAGCGGGCTGGTGGTGTCGGCCTATGGAATTCGCGAGGGCATTCTCCTCGAGGCGGCGCGGGTTACTCCTGCCGCGGCCGATCCGGGCGACGCCCGCGAGCGCTCAGTGCGCGAGCTCGCCGAGCGGTCTCATTTCGAAGAGCCGCACGCCACGAGAGTGCAACGACTCGCACTCGAGCTGTTCGATGCGATCGGTGTCCGGCTGGGGTGCGCGCCCGAGGAGCGGCAGATCCTTTCCGACGCCGCGTTGCTGCACGACATCGGCTACCACATCAACTACGACAAGCACCACAAGCACTCGTACCATCTCATCCAGCACGCGCAGCTGATGGGAATGACCCCGCACGAGCAGATCGCGGTGGCGAACGTCGCCCGCTATCACCGCGGCGCCAAGCCGAAAACGAAGCACGGCAATTTCGGCAATCTCGATGTCGAGACTCAGGACGCGATCCGCCGTCTCTCTGCCATCCTCCGCGTCGCGGATGGATTCGACCGCGGACACGCGGGGGCGGTCGAGCACCTCAAGGTACGCTGGACGAAGCGCGCCCTCCGGATAACCGCGGTGCCGAATCCCAAAGCCTTCAGCATGCGCCTCGATCTCTGGGGTGCGAGCCGTAAATCGGATCTTCTCGCTGAGATCGCCGACACCAAAGTGGAATTCGTTGCTCCCGACGGCGGAGTGCTGTCCTACGAAGACGCCGGGGACGCGGCTGACTGAGGCTCTGGAGCTTCCTGAGATTCGTCGGTGCCTTCCGACGGTGTCGCCTCAAGACGTGACAATCCCCACGAGTCGCCCATCAACAAATCGTGAAGCCCGATGCTCCCCGGTTTGGGGGTCCGCCTCGTGTAGGTGCCGTCGGCGGCGAGATCCCAGCTTTGGCGGTCGTCGGCCAGGCATGCCTCGAGGAGGGAACGCATTCTCAGCTGGAGGCGGTCTTCCTCGATAGGAACGATCGCCTCGACGCGCCGGTCGAAGTTCCGCGGCATCCAGTCGGCCGAGCCGAAGTAGTACTCGGGCTTCCCATCGTTGGCAAAGTGAAAGATGCGCGAGTGCTCGAGGAACCGGCCGACGATGCTCACTACCCGAATTCGCTCACTGACATCTGGAACGCCTGGTCGCAGGCAGCAGATGCCGCGCACGATGAGATCGATCTCGACACCAGCCTGTGACGCGGCATAGAGCGCGTGAATCACCTCGGCGTCGACGATTGCGTTCATCTTGGCGATTATGCGCCCCCGCTTTCCGGCCCTCGCATTGTCGGCTTCCCGCGCGATCATCTCGAGAAACCGCCGCCGCATGTTCGCGGGAGCGACGATCAGCTTTCGATACAGCTTCTGCCGCGAGAACCCGGTCAGCGCGTTGAACAGATCCGTGAGATCCGCGCCGAGCGACGGACTGCAGGTGAGCAAGCCGAGGTCGGTGTAGAGGCGGGCCGTCTTCGAGTTGTAGTTGCCCGAGCCGATGTGCGCGTAGCGGCGAATCCCGTCGGCCTCCTTGCGCACGACCAGAGTGGTCTTGGTGTGCGTCTTCAATCCGGGCAGTCCGTAGGCCACGTGCACCCCGAAGCTCTCCAGCGTCCGAGCCCAGGTAATGTTGTTCGCCTCATCGAAGCGCGCCTGCAGCTCGACCAGCACCGCGACCTGCTTGCCTCGCTGCGCTGCCTCGGTCAGCGCGCGCACGATCGCGGTGTCGCCGGACGTCCGGTACAACGTCATCTTGATCGCCAGCACGTTTTCGTCGAACGTAGCGGCCTTGAGAAACTGCTCGACCGAGCTCGAGAACGAGTCGAACGGGTGGTGCACGAGGACGTCGCATTCGCGGATCACGTCGAAGATCGATCGCGACTGATCGCGCAGCTCCGACGGCGTGACCGGCACATGCGGCGGATCGCGCAATTCCGCGACATCCAGGGTCGCCAGCGCCATCAGATCGCCGAGATCGAGCAGTGGCCCTGTCTCGACCAGCTCGTTCTCGGTGAGCGACGGCATCTCGGGCGGCTGGTCCTCGCGCAGCTCGGCGACGAGCAGGCTCCTCAGTGATGGCGAGATCCCCGGCTCGACCTCGATCCGTACGATCTCGGCGAACCGACGCTGGAAGATCTGCTCCTCGATCATTGCCAGCAGATCGTCCTGCTCGCCGGAGTGATCCACCTCGAGATCCGAGTATCTGGTGACGCGAAAGCACTTGAAGCCGCGAATCTCCATGCCCGGAAACAGCGCGCCCAGGTTCGCGCCGATCAGCAGCTCGAGCGGAACGAAGTGGTTGCGGCGGCCGGCGGGAATCCATCGCGGCAGGCTTTTCGGAACCTTGACGCGCGCGAACCGCTCGTTGCCGTTGACGGGATCGAAGAGCTGCACCGCCAGCGACAGGGAGAGATTCGAGATGTAGGGAAATGGATGGCCCGGGTCGATCACGAGCGGAGTGAGGACCGGGAAAACCTGCGCCTCGAAGAACGCGTCGACCGTCTGCCATTCCTCCTTGGTGAGGTCATCCATCCCGAGGAGCTTGATTCCGTGCGCCGCCATCTGCGGCAGCAGCATTCCGTACAGGCAGTCCGACTGCATCGCCAGGAGCTCGGAGACCCGTCTGTAGATCGCGGCGAGCTCGTCGGGTGGCGTCATCCCATCCGGCGGAAGGTGGTAGAGTCCGGTGGCAACCTGTCGCCTCAGATTGGCCACCCGCACCATGTAGAACTCGTCGAGATTGGTGCTGAAAATCGAGAGGAATTTCACGCGCTCGAGCAGCGGGTTGCGCTCGTCGAACGCCTCGTTGAGGACACGGGCGTTGAACTCGAGCCAGCTCAGCTCGCGGTTGATGAAGAGTGAGTGGTCCGTCATGCCTCGCCCGGTATTGCCCGGCGCGCAACGAGCATCGGGTTCTCGAACAGCTTGATGAGAAACATGCCTGCCACGAACCCTCCGATGTGTGCCCATACGGCGACGCCGCCGGAGACATCAGGTCTCACGGCCATCAACTCGGGGAGGCCGGCCAGGACCTGCCAGAGGAACCAGAAGATTAGCACCACCCACGCCGGGATGGCGATCACCTTCCAGAAAATGACGAAGATGAAAAGCATGTTGATGCGGATCTTCGGATAGAGAATGAGATACGCGCCCAGTACGCCCGAGATCGCCCCGGAAGCGCCGACGGTGGGGAGCGGTGAGGCCGGCTGCACCAGGATGTGGGCGAGCGCCGCCGCCAGTCCGCAAATCAGGTAGAACACGAGAAAGCGGAAACGTCCCATGCTGTCTTCGACGTTGTTTCCGAAAACCCAGAAGAACATGACGTTTCCGAGCAGATGTCCCCAACCGCCATGGAGAAACATCGACGTGACCGGAGTGAGAAGGTTGATGGGCTCATTGTCCACCACGCAAGCCAGACCGCGCCCGAGCGGCACTGCGGTACCGAGCGGGGCCATGTGGGTGAGCTCGCCCGGCACCATTCCCAGGTTGCAGACGCTGACCGCCATGGCGTAGGAGTCGAATCCACCGCCCTGCACCAGAAACCAGGTCGCCAGAATGCCAGCCAGTATGGCATACGTCATGAATGGCGTGCGCAGGGTCGGATGGTTGTCGCTGATTGG
This sequence comes from Gemmatimonadaceae bacterium, assembly GCA_041747535.1. GTDB lineage: Bacteria > Gemmatimonadota > Gemmatimonadetes > Gemmatimonadales > Gemmatimonadaceae > UBA4720. The sequence goes on along the minus strand of JBGTEZ010000038.1, from coordinate 2,048 downwards.
GATCATTTATCCTGCTGATATGGCAGAAAGGAGCGGCCTTGCACTTGCCTGTTGGGCTGGGGCAGGCGATCGACTAGTACCCCCACGGAAGTATTGGAAATGCAGGAGCCGGACCGGCTCCCCCCGCAAGAGAGGCGACAGAATGGCTGATAAAGTAATTGGAATCGACCTGGGCACGACGAACTCGGTGGTGTCGGTGATGGAGGGCGGCGACCCGGTGGTGATCCCGAATGCCGAGGGTGGTCGCACGACGCCATCTGTCGTCGGGTTCACGAAAGATGGCGAGCGACTCGTTGGGCAGATCGCGAAGCGGCAGGCGGTGACCAACCCGCAGAACACCGTGTTCTCGATCAAGCGCTTCATGGGCCGCAAGATGTCGGAAGTAGTCGAAGAGACGAAGCGGGTTCCCTACAAGGTCGTCGCCGGCTCGAACGATGTCGCGATGATCGAAGTCCAGGGCAAGCGCTACTCGCCGCCGGAGATCTCGGCGATGATCCTGCAGAAGATGAAGCAGACCGCCGAGGATTACCTCGGCTACAAGGTCGAGAAAGCGGTCATCACCGTTCCCGCCTACTTCAACGACTCGCAGCGCCAGGCGACCAAGGACGCCGGCAAGATCGCGGGCCTCGACGTGCTCCGCATCATAAATGAGCCGACTGCCGCCGCTCTCGCCTACGGACTCGACAAGAAGAAAGACGAGAAGGTCGCGGTTTTCGATCTCGGAGGCGGTACGTACGACATCTCCGTGCTCGAGCTGTACGACGTCGAAGGCTCTCGGCAGTTCGAGGTCAAGTCGACCAACGGCGATACGCACCTGGGCGGCGACGACTTCGACCAGCGCGTGATCGACTGGCTGGTCTCGGAATTCAAGCGCGACCAGGCGATCGATCTTTCGAAGGATCCGATGGCCCTGCAGCGCCTCAAGGAAGCCGGCGAGAAGGCGAAGATGGAGCTGTCAACTACGCAGTCGACAGACATCAACCTTCCGTTCATCACCGCCGACCAGAGTGGGCCCAAGCATCTCAACTATTCGCTCACCAGAGCGAAATTCGAGCAGCTCGTGGATGATCTGATCCAGCGCACGCTCCCGCCGATGGAGCAGGCGCTCAAGGATGCGGGCCTCAAGCCGAACGAGATCGATGAGATTCTGCTCGTCGGCGGCTCGACGCGCATTCCGAAGATCCAGGAGATCGTCAAGAAGTTCTTCGGCAAGGATCCGAACAAGGGCGTCAATCCCGACGAAGTCGTGGCGATCGGCGCCGCGGTGCAAGGTGCTGTGCTCACCGGCGAGCAGAAGGATGTTCTGTTGCTCGACGTCACTCCGCTCTCGCTCGGCATCGAGACGCTGGGCGGCGTCACCACCGTTCTCATTCCGCGAAACACCACGATTCCGACCAAGAAGAGTGAAACGTTCTCCACCGCGGACGACAATCAGACCACAGTCGAGATCCACGTGCTGCAGGGCGAGCGCGAGCTCGCGACCTATAACAAGACCATCGGCAAATTCCAGCTGACCGGAATTCCGCCCGCGCCACGCGGCCTGCCGCAGGTCGAGGTGACCTTCGACATCGACGCCAACGGAATTCTGCACGTGACCGCGAAGGACAAGGCAACCGGCAAGGAGCAGAAAATCCGGATCGAGGCTTCGAGCGGGCTTTCCGACGCCGAGGTGGACCGCATGGTCAAGGACGCGGAGAAGAACGCGGCCGAAGACAAGAAGCAGCGCGAGGCTATCGATGCGCGCAATCGTCTCGACTCGATGACGTACGAAGTCGAGAAAAACGTCAAGGAGTGGGGCGACAAGGTCTCACCCGAGACCAAGGCCAAGGTTGACGCTGCCGTCGAGCGTGCGCGGAAGGCGCTGCGCGGCGACGACACCAACGAGATCCGCTCGGCGCAGGAAGAGCTGACGAAGGTGTTCAGCGAGGCCGGCCAGGCGTTCTACCAGCAGCAAGGTCAGGCTGAGGCTGCGGCCGCCGGCGAGACCGGTGCACCAACGGGCGGGCCGGAAGCGTCCGCGCCCCCGGCCGACGACGTGGTCGAAGCGG
>JBGTEZ010000037.1:0-5124 GCA_041747535.1 Gemmatimonadaceae bacterium | reverse complement strand
CGGCGCCTGCAGTCCCGGCGCAGCAGCCGCGGCCACCCATCCCCCGCGCCGCACAAAGCACTCGCGCGAGCGTCGAGGCGATCATCGACCGCCGCTGGCTCAACAACCAGTGGATGGCTACCGGTGGCATCGCCGGCCCGGCCCGAATAGCGATCGTGTACGGTCAGCCGCACGCGCGCGGCAGGAGCGTCGTGGGTACGGTCATCCCGTGGGACAGCGTGTGGCGTACCGGCGCGAACCAGGCGACACAGCTCACGACCGAGCTCGACATCACCGTGGGCAATGCCCTCATTCCGCGCGGGATCTACACGCTCTTCACTCTGCCGACGCGAACGGGCTGGAAGCTGATCGTGAGCAAACAGGTGCTTCAGTGGGGAACCGAATACGACCCCGCCCAGGACCTGGCTCGAATAGACCTGCGCGCGCGGACGCTCGCCGAGCCGGTCGAGTCGCTCACGTTCTGGCTGGTGCCCGTTCCCGAGCCGCCGACCTCGCAAACCCTCCCCCACGGCGCGCTCAAGCTCGCGTGGGGCAACCTCGAGCTCTCGACTGACTGGCGGGTCGGACGCTAGGCTAGGCTGATGCTTCGGGGCGCGCGTCATCACTGGCGCGCGCTTTCCTTCCACCGGGGTCGCGGCTCGGATGGGAGACGGGCAGGTAATCGAATTCGATTCCGCTGGCGGCGCGCTGGAGAAGCATTCCTCCGCGGGCCATGTCCCCGTGACCAAGAAATTCGCGGGGGAAAACCAGCCGAGAGCCGAAGATGGGCAGGAGGGCGTCGACGTATTTACCCGTCGCGACGCTTCCGAGGAGAACGACCTCGCACTGCGGGCCGACCGCCGCCGCGAGAGAGTGGGAGTCGCGATTGAGCGGAAGTCTGTAGCGCGGATCGTCCGCTTCGATCGGCACCGCCCTGAAGCGCTCGAGATCCTTCAGCCCGATGGGCAGCTGGGGGGAGACGAGGCCGTCGGTGGGCGTAATGATGCGAAGGCCCTCGATCCCTGGTGGCGGGACCTGAAACCTCATCGCGTACGCGAGCTTTCCTCGAAAGTAGAGCCCGCTCAGAAAGCTGAACACCTCGCCGAGGGGGGCGCCCGGGGGGGTTCGAATCCTCTGCGCGATCGCGAACTCCGCCCCCTCGTTGAACAACAGAGAGGCACGCTTGCCGCTGCTGCTGGCGGGCGAAAGGAGGAAGATCCGGTGTTGTGGCACGCCGCCCAGGACCAGCAAGTTTTTCGCCGGAAGCTCCTGCGTCCTCGGCTGGAACGGGTACGAGCGCAAACCGCGCCGGATTGTTAAAATTGAGCAGGGGTGATCAATGCCAAAGAATAGTTTACGGGAGCTTCACGCCGCCGGGCAGTCGATCTGGCTCGACAGCATCGACCGCGCGATGTTGAAGAACGGCGAACTCGAGCGGCGCATCCGCGACGAAGCTCTCACCGGGATGACGTCGAATCCGACGATTTTTCAGAAGGCGCTCGCGTCGGGTAACGATTATGACGAACAGCTCACTGCCGCCTCCGACGATGAGCTTTCGAGCTGGGAGCTGTTCGAGCTCGTAGAGACCACCGACGTCCGCGACGCGTGCGATCTCTTCGCCGGCGTCTTCAGCTCGACGCGTGGCGCCGATGGATACGTCTCGATCGAAGTTTCTCCCGGCGTCTCGAATAGCGCGGAGGAGACGGTCGAGGAGGCGCTCCGGCTCTGGCAGGCCGTCGATCGGCCGAACGTCATGGTGAAGGTGCCGGGTACCGAGGAGGGCGCGAAAGCGGTCCGGAAGCTCATCGCCAGCGGAGTCAACGTCAACATCACGCTTCTCTTCGCTCTCGCGGCGCACGAGCGCGTGATCGAGGCGTACCTGGGCGGTCTAGAGGACCGCCTGAAGGCGAATCAGCCGGTAGACGGCCTCGCCTCAGTCGCCAGCTTTTTCGTGAGCAGGGTCGACAGTGAGATCGACAAGCGGCTCGATGTTCTGGCTGCGAAGGCTGCGCCCGCCGAGCAGGAGCGTCTGCGCATGCTTAAGGGCAGAGCGGCGATCGCCAACGCCAAGCTCGCTTACCGATTGTTCCGGCAGAAATTCTCCGGTCCGCGGTGGGAAGCGCTTGCGGCGAAGGGTGCACGCCTGCAGCGCCCGCTCTGGGCTTCGACCAGCACCAAGAACCCCGAGTACCGCGACGTGATGTATGTCGAAGAGCTGATCGGCCCCGACACCGTTGATACGATGCCGCCCGCGACGATCGAAGCGTTCGCCGATCACGGCGTGGTTGACCGCACGGTCGACAGGAAGATCGCGGCGGCTGAAGGACTGCTGAAGGAGATCGAGGCCGCCGGGATTTCCCTCGAGGAAGTGACCGACAAGCTCCTCGCCGACGGCATCGCGAGCTTCCAGAAATCGTTCGACGAGCTCATCGCCGGCCTGGAGAGCAAAGTGGGATCACTGGCACCAGGCGGGAAGTGACCGGTATCTACACCCCGCGGACGAAGATCGTCTGCACGCTCGGCCCCGCGACCAGCACCGACGAAGCGATCAGAGGCTTGATGGAGGCGGGCATGAACGTGGCCCGCGTAAACTTCTCGCACGGGACGCACGAGCAGCACGCAACGACGATCGCGATGGTCCGCCGAATCGCGGAAGAGATGGGCAAGCCCATTGCGATTCTCGGAGATCTTCAGGGACCGCGCATCCGGGTCGGTGACCTTCCCGAGCCGGTGCAACTCAAGGTTGGCGACGACATCACGCTCGTACACGAAGGTCACGAGCGGCCGGGCGAGATCCCCGTCACATATGACCAGCTTGCCAACGATGTCAGGGTCGGCGACCGGATCCTGATCGATGACGGCCTGATCGAGCTCCTCGCGGTGGAGGTTGGCAATTCGCGCGTCAAGGCAAAGGTCCTGAACGGAGGCAACCTCAAGAGTCACAAGGGCCTCAATCTGCCCGGCATTCAGGTTTCCGCACCGTCGATCACCGAGAAGGACACCGCTGACATCCGCTTCGCGGTGGACCAGAAGGTCGACTTCATCGCGCTGAGCTTCGTCCGCCGCGGCGAAGACATCGACTCGCTGCGGACGATGGTGCCGAAGTGGGTGTTGATCATCGCCAAGATCGAGAAGGACGTTGCACTCCTCAACATCGATGCGATCATCCGCGCGTCCGACGGCGTGATGGTCGCGCGGGGCGACCTTGGAGTGGAGCTGCCCTTCGAAGCAGTGCCGGGCGCCCAGAAGCGGATCATCCGGCTCGCCAACAAATACGGACGCCCCGTTATCACCGCGACACAGATGCTCGAGTCGATGATCGAGCATCCGCGGCCGACGCGCGCCGAAGCGAGCGACGTCGCGAACGCAATCATGGACGGAACCGACGCCGTGATGCTGTCGGCCGAGACGGCGGCGGGAGCATATCCCCGTCTTGCCGTCGAGGCGATGACGCGCATCATCAAGGAGATCGAGCTGCGGCCACCGTCAAAGCCATTCGCCGGAGCGGAGCAGGGCGAAGGCATTGTCACGACCGAGGTGGCGATCGCTGCCGCGACCGTCGCCGCCGTCGACATGCTTGGTGCTCCGCTCGTCGTCGTCTTCACCAAGAGCGGCTTTTCCGCGCGCGTGGTGGCGTCGAAGCGGCCACCCGTCCCGATACTCGCGCTTACGGACGAAGTAAGGACATACCGCCAGCTCGCCCTCGTCTGGGGAGTGGTGCCGGAGCTGGTGCCTCACTGCGTGGATTACGAGGAGATGATGACCCGCGCCAAGGACGCGGTGGTCGCGCGCGAGCTCGCCTCGAGCGGAGACCGCATCATCGTCACCGCCGGAGTTCCGTTCGATCAGCCCGGAACGACCAACCTTCTCAAGGTGGAGACAATCTGAGGCTCACGTTCCTCGGCACGGGAACGAGCTTCGGCATTCCGCAGATTGGGTGCGGCTGTGCCGTGTGCCGGTCCACCGATCCGCGGGATAAGCGAACCCGTGTTGGCGCACTGGTGGAGACGGATGGCGGGACGCGAATCCTGATCGACACGCCGCCCGAGCTGAGACTGCAGCTGATTTCGGCGGGGATCGACAGCGTCGGGGCGGTATTGTTCACGCATGATCACGCGGACCACGTGCAGGGCATCGACGACATCCGGGCGTTGTCGGTGCACGACAACATGCCCATCGACATGTACGGGCCGCCTGACACGATGGAGCGCCTGGCAAAGCGCTTCGCCTACATCTTCGACGACTCGATCCGGCCCCTTCCCGGCACGAGCAAGCCGGAGGGCAGGGCGCATGCATTGCATCCAGGGGAAAGTGTGCGCATCGGGGATGTCGATGTCCTCCCGGTCGAGGTCCCACACGGCCCCATCACCGTCTACGGCTATCGCATCGGACGACTCGGCTACATCACCGACGCCAAGGAGCTGCCGGAGAAAGCAATCAGGATTTTTCAGGGAGTGACGGTGCTCGTGCTCAACGCGTTGTTCAGAACTCCCCATCCGACGCACCTGAGTGTTCCGGAAGCGGTGGTCGTCGCGCAACGCGTCGGCGCGAGGGCGACCTACCTCACGCATCTCACGCACCGCACCGCTCACGCCGACCTCGAGCGCGAGCTCCCCGCCGGCGTTTTCCCGGCGTATGACGGGCTCGTCGTGGCCGTTGACTGAGATGACGCTTCGCCTCGATTACTCGAACATGATGATTTCGCCCGGCGGGTTGTACGCCGCGCTGCTCAAGTCGGCGGCGTCGGACTTTACGGCGGCGCGGAAGGGGTTCCAGGAGCTTCGGACGAGCGGTAGAGTCGGCTTTGTCGATTTGCCCGGCAATAAGGCGCTTCTCGATCAGGTGCTGCGTTACGCGGAATCGGCGCGAGGGAAGTATTCCGATGTTGTCATTCTGGGCATTGGCGGCTCGGCGCTCGGACCGATCGCGATCAGAACCGCGCTCAGGCCCAGCGGCTGGAACATGCTCGACGATGAGGCCAGAGATGGGTTTCCGCGGCTTCACGTTCTCGATAACGTCGATCCGGAAACCATCGCCGCGCTGCTCGGACGGGTGCCTCTCGCGCGGACGTTGTTCATCGTCACGTCCAAGTCCGGCGGAACCGCTGAAACAATGGCGCAGTTCCTCATCGTCCACGAGCGGCTT
>JBGTEZ010000036.1:0-6514 GCA_041747535.1 Gemmatimonadaceae bacterium | reverse complement strand
TTCTCGATCACGATGTTCGCCACCCGCGGGTGCTCCTCGAGGTACGCCGCGAGCTGCTCGTTCACCACGCCCTTGACCGCCCCCTCGACCTCGGAGTTCCCGAGCTTGGTCTTGGTCTGACCCTCGAACTGCGGCTCACGCACCTTCACCGACAACACCGCCGTCAGCCCCTCACGTACGTCGTCACCTGACAGCGTGAAGTCCGCCTTCTTGAGCGAGCCGTTCTTCGCCGCGTAGTTGTTGATCGTACGCGTCAGCGCCGCCTTCAAGCCGGTAAGGTGCGTTCCACCCTCGTGCGTGTTGATGTTGTTCACGAACGAGAAGACGTTCTCGTTGTAGCCATCGTTGTACTGGAACGCGAGCTCGATCTCGACGTCGTCGCGCGACGTATCGATGTACACGATCTCCTGATGCAGGACTTTCTTCTTCTCATTCAGGTGCGCAACCATCTCGCGCAATCCACCCTTGGCGTGGAAAACCTCCTCCTTCTCCTGGCCGACTCTCTCATCCTTGATCGAGATCGTCACGCCCTTGTTCAGGTACGACAGCTCGCGCAGCCTGTTGGCCACCGTGTCGTAGTCGTACTTGAGCTCGGTGAAGATCGTCGGGTCGGGCTTGAACCACACCGTCGTGCCACGGTCGCTCACGCCGGTCTTGTTCAGCACCTTGAGCTTGGTCGTCGTCAGGCCGCGCGCGAAATCCATGTAGTACTCTTTCCCGCCACGCCTCACCCACACCTTGAGCTGCTCGGCCAGCGCGTTCACGACGGACACGCCCACGCCGTGCAACCCGCCCGACACCTTGTAGGAGTTCTTGTCGAACTTCCCGCCGGCGTGCAGCACCGTCATCGCCAGCTCGACGCCGGGGATCTTCTCGATTGGATGGATGTCCACCGGAATTCCGCGGCCGTCGTCAATGACGGTGATGGAATCGTCGGGATGAATGAAGACCTCGATCTTCGTGGCATGACCGGCCAGCGCTTCGTCGATCGAGTTGTCTACTACTTCGTAAACGAGGTGGTGGAGACCTCTCGAGGATGTGCTCCCGATGTACATGCCGGGACGCTTCCGTACCGCCTCGAGACCTTTCAAAACCTGAATCTGGCCAGCGTCGTAGCGCGTGCTACCGATCGCTTCAGCCGTTGCCGTCTTTGCCATGAATTACCGGTGGGATATCGATTTCCAAACCGCCGAAGACACGCCGAAATTCAGACTTGAACCAGACTTGATTTTTCCGGCCGAAGTGCTTCTCCCGCAGTCTTGCAATCTAACCCCTAAACCCACTGCAAGGCAAGCTCATCCAGTAATCGGAACCTGTTGTGCCACAACGACTTACAAGCTCACAAACAATCGCTGGCCCGGGTTTCCCACATTCCCGGTGGACAGGGGCCGAGGGCTGCGGAATGTGACAATGGTTGAGCTTGCTCAGTCCTCCAGGTAGCACCCCCTGGAGGGCCCATGCGCTGCACCCGGAATTCCCTGATTCTCACCTCGATCGCGATCGCCGCGCTGGCATCACAGCTGGGCGCCCAGAATCGCGTTCGCGCCGGGGACAATTCCGTGCAGAACATGATGCCGGCCCAGCGGACTTTCGCGCAGGAGTACATAAGCGCGATCACGAGCCCCGACATCGAGCGCTACAAGAAGCTCCTCCACCCGAGAACCCGGGCGTGCATCAACGAGCAGAACGCGGACTTCTTCAAGTCCGTTTTCGAGCGCCGCGTAAACAGAGTCGCCCGCAATCCGCAGACGCGCGTGGAGAAGATCAGGGATTTCAAGATGTTCCATCCGACGCGTAGCAACGGCCTCACCTATCCGGCGCGGCCCAGCCACATATTCCACATCGATCTCATCGCGACCGGCTCGAGACAATCCGCGCTGATCGTGTACTCGGTGCGCGAGAACGGAATCTGGTACGAGGTCCTTCCGTGCCCGTCGTCCAAGTCGCTCGAGATGATGAGAGAATCCCAGCGCCGCGATGCCGCTGAGACGCTCAGGGCCCGCGCATTGGCTGATTCACTCCAGGACCCGTTGAGGGCCGAGGTGATCACGTTGCTGCAGGTGGAAGGGCCGGTGAGCGCGACGAGATTTTATTCCGAAGCCACCCAGCTCGACCTCACGATCGCGCGCCGCGTCGTCAGGGCTCTCGAAAAAGACATCACGCTGATCCACTAGCTGGAGCGCAGGACCACCGATATCACCCTTCTGTCGCCCCCTGCGATAAAGGGAATCAGCACTCTGATCGCTCCTCCGTCGCTCCGTAACAATCTCCCGCTCGACCGCACCACCGTCATCGCCGACGGCTGAAAAACTCGAATCACGGCCCCGCGAACCAGCGCTTTGCCGCGATTGTGCACGATGATCTCCATCCTGTTGCTGCTCGCCATCCGAGCCGACGCCTGAAGCTCCGCGCGTGAGCGCCACCAGCTCGCGATGTCGGCCGCCGTCGCAACCCACACCGTCGAGTCGGCAGCGACCAGGCGCGCCACCCGCGACAGTCCGGGAAGGTGCTCGGGCCGGGAAAGCAGCTGCGAGTGATAGCTCAACGCATAGAGCCCACCCAATTCGCGAATCCAGCTGAAATCGGCGTATAGCGCCGCCGCCACCGAAGCCGGATCCTGAGGACGATTGGGGCCGAATGCCTCGAAGTCGTCGTCTCCGGTTCGCGGCAGCATGACGATCGTGTCGCCCGCTATCGCCAACAGCTCGGGTGCCACGCACCGAGAGTCGTTGGCACCCATCACATAGGTCCCGCCAGCCCCCAGCCATCCGCGCATCGTCGCGACATCGAACTGCTCCTCAGGGGGCCGGAGTCCGCTCACCTCCTTACCGAACATGGCGGTGAGATCGCGCTGAGTCGTCTGCAGCCGTGCCAGCTGCCGCTCATACGGGAGGCCCCCGAGGCGGCGATGATTCTCGCTGTGACTGCCGACCTCTCCCGAGGCGAAAAGCCGGCGCGCCACCCGCTTGTTCTTGAGCGCCAGATCGGAAATCAGAAAAAACGTTCCCGGAATTCCGATCGCCCGGAGCGAGTCCGCCGCGTACCGCGCGTTCGTGAACTCGTGCTCGACATCCTGAGTGAAGGACGCTGCCGCCCGGTGGTCGTGTGGCCACGGTTCCACCGAAGCGATGGCGAGCCGCGCCGTCCAGGCGACGGAGTTCCGCACCAGGAGCGACAGTACCGCTCGCGTCCACGGCCGCGGCACTGCGTCCCGCAGCTCGAAACCCCAGTATGCGACGCGCGCTCCACGATACGTCGAATGTGAGATCGCGCCGTCGAGCAGCGGCTGGCCGGCCACCTCGGCGGGGGCCAGCGTGTAGCTGGAATAGAGCGCGTCACGTCCGGCGAGGCGGAGCGCCACCTGACCCGCGGGACTCAGGTCGAGCCGCGCGCCGGGCGGAATGCCGGCCGCGAGCGGATTGCCGGACGGGATCGTCACGTAAACGGCGGGCCTCGATTCCAGTCGCTCCACCCGCGATGCGCCAGTCAGCGCGACGATGAGTCCATAGCCGAGAGGCCGGCATCCGGCATCGTTGACACCGGCAAGCCCGGTGACGATCAGACCCTGACCGCGCGCACCGGCCATATCGATCGCCTCGCGAGTCGCAACCGACATGCACGGCGACGATGGAATGACGAGCACCCGCGCCGCGCGCTCGCTTCCCAGCTGGCTCGATGAGATGATCCTCGCATCGGCGCCCGCTTCCACAAGGGCGTCTCTCCAGGCATGTACGATCCTGTCGAGCGTCGCCGGCGGCGTGTAGTAGGACGCGGCCGCCTCGTCCCGCACGATCGCAACGCGGAGCCGCACGGGGAGTCGCGGGCTGCCGAGCAATGAGGGGAGGCCAAGCACCACCGACGAGCCGGAGAACTTCGCCGGCTGCGGCTCGTTTCTCACTTTCGTTTGCCATACGGTGATTCCGAGCGAAACTCCCAACACCAGCGCTGCGGCGACTGCCCATGCCAGAGTGCTACGAGAAACTCTAATCATTCCTCGATGGCGGCGGATTCCACTTTGATGCGGCATCGTCGGCGCTGATCCGCTCGAAGTAGGGCGATTCCGCTCCGGCGCTCAGCTGCTCCACCTTCGGCCTGCGGTTCTCGCGCAGCTTGTACGCGGCATAGCTGCCGATGGCCATGATGATCGTCACCAGGAAGGAGACGAGGATGATGGTCGAGAGAAGTGTATCGAATGTCATCTAGATTCTCCCCGCACGGGCGAGCTTTCCCCACGACATCCGCACATTGGCGGCTTCCTCCATCGTCGCGAACAGCTTGGCCACGTCGATCATGATGATGAACATGAAGCGATAAATGACGGCGTAGGGAACGAGCGCCAGATCTTCCTCTTCCATAACAACGGTGTAGAGCGCGGCGGCGACGTCGAGCAACGTCAGGAGCATCCACCAGTAGAAAACTCCCGACGCGACACCGGCGGTGAGCGCGGCGAGCGTGAACAGCAATCCGCCCAGCACGTTGATCGTCGGCCAGAGAATCGCCTCGAAGAACATCGAAGCCAGGGAGATCCACACCGCCACCTGCCCCCTGGGCGATGCGAGCAAGGCAGAGCGCTTCCGCAAAGCCTGGAGAATTCCGCGCGTCCAGCGATAGCGCTGCCGGATGAGGTCGAGAAAAAACTCCGGCGCTTCCGTCCACGCGATGGCGCGCTCCTCATAGGGCACGTGCCACCCCGCGGAAATAATCTTGAGTGTCAGGTCCGCGTCCTCGGCGAACGTATCGTTGTCGTAGCCGCCGACGCTCCACAACACATCGCGGCGGAATACTCCGATCGGGCCCGGTATGATATTGACTACGCGCAGAAAACCCTGCGCGCGGCGAGCGAGGTTCAGGCCCTCGATGTACTCGAGCGCCTGGAGACGGGTCCAGACGTTGTTGCGGTTGACGACTTTGACGTTTCCCGCCACCGCGCCGACGCGGGGATCAGCGAAATGTCGCATCGCCGCTCGCAAAGTCTGAGGCGCCAGCCGCGAGTCGCCGTCCATGCAGAGGACGTATGGTGTCGTCGCCAGCGCGATGCCGGTGTTGAGGGCCGCTGCCTTCCCTCCGTTCGGCCGGCTCACGACGCGCAGCGTCACGGATCCGTACGTCCCTTCGAGAGTGCGTGCCCGCTCGAAAGTTCGATCTGTCGATCCATCGTCCACGACGAGGATGTCGTACGCCGGATAGTCGAGCGCGAGAAGGCTGCGGAGCGCGGCGAGAATTACTTCTTCCTCATTGAACACCGGGACGATGACCGTCACCGGATAGTGCGCCATCTGACCGGAGTCGACGTCGCTGTCGTTCTCGATGTGGTGCATGTAGCCGAGCCACAGGAGCAGGAGATAGCGGCCGATCAGGATGACGAGAAAAATGCGGAGCAGGAGTACCGACGTGTGGAGCGCCGGGCTCGTCAGCGCACCCTCGTCCAGATACCACCCGAACGCGAGCGTGACGACCGCGGTGAGAGCGACGGCACCGGCGACGATATAGCGATTGCGCACTATGTCGTCCCCACGTCAGGGAATGAGATTGATGCGCGCGCTCGCTTCGGTGCGCGAGTAGCTCGCGACGCGTCCCCACCCGATCGCGATCGCGCTTTCCCAGCGAGGATGACGGTAAGCCAGCTCTCCACCAGTGGTGATCTGGAATCGCAGCTGACGCGGACCCGTGCCCGACGTCGCGCCCGCCACGAAAGGCGAGTCGTCGGTCCATGCCGCACCGGGTAGCGCTCTGGCGATAACCGACCAGCCGCGCAGCTGGCGGGCGGCGAGCTCGAGCCCGAGCGCGTTCGATGCGTAGCTCCGGGGCGCCCAGTACGCCGTGCTGCTCTGGGCGAACGAGATCGAGCTTCCCCAGTACACGGCGGAGAGCGCGGGCCCGAGCGGAAGGCGGCCGTACCCCTGCAACTCCGTGCGGCGGTTGTCATCGCTCAACGCGTTGGTCCGGAGGCCGACGGCGAGATCGACGCGGCCGACCGGTCCGCCGAGTGAAACGGCGTTGGTCACCGCGCTGAGTGGCGTGCTTCCTGTCCCGAGCGGAATAATCGAGGCAAGCGTCCGGAGAATCGGGTACGCGGGACCGGCCGATAAATCGTACGACGCGCTCCACGCGTAGTACCGGCCGGTGAGCCCCAGCGATCCCGCGGGGACCATCCTGGCCTGCGGATGAAATGCGAGGCCGGCGCTCACGCCTCCGCGACCGTAGAACGGACCTCGTATTCCCTCGCGGGCGACAGCGAGGTCGAATGCGTATCCCCCGATTGTCCTCTGATCCAGCGATCGATTTTCACGCAGCGCGCGGATCTCCGCCGAGGCCCCGCCGACGAAGCCGTAGGCCAGGCCGAACCCGCGGCGAAGCTCGAGCGTCGAGTAATGTATACCGGCGTTGTCTCCGTTCGTCGCGGCATTGGTTTGCCATCCCTGCTCGGCGACGGGCGCAGACTCGAACGCCAGCACGCCCCGCTCGTCGCGCGCGAGCTGCGCGAATGCCGCTGTCACCGCTCTGTCGCGCTTGA
>JBGTEZ010000035.1:0-13289 GCA_041747535.1 Gemmatimonadaceae bacterium | reverse complement strand
GCCAGGTGCGGAAGCGAGAGATTGCCAGAATCGAGAGTTCCCCGGAAAAAAACGCCCTGCGAAGATAACTCCTCGCAGGGCGGCCCACTGAAAGCCACTGACTAACTATTACTGAGCAACTGTGAACTCAGGACTTGGATTCCCTCTGCCTGGAATCGAACCCTCGAACTAGTTGAACACCGGAGCCGGAGCGGGCGCCGCATCTTCACGCGGAGGCCTGATCTTCGGCGCCTGTCCAAAGTTGTACTGGAAGGTGAAGAACGTCGCGCGCTGGCCAAACTTCCGTGCTGTCGTCTGGGTGATGTTGCCGTCACCTGCGCGCACCCTGAAGCCCATGGTGTTGAACGGATCGGCGAAGCGTACGCTCACGCTCGCCTTGTCGCCGTCCAGCTTCTTGCGAATCGTGAAGTTGGTCATCTTGAAGCTGGAGAACTCACCCTGCTCGACCTTTACCGGGGCGCGATAGAAGAACATCCCCTGCAGCGAGATGGTCGGTGAAATGTTCGTGGTACCGTTCGCACGGAACGACCAGGTAACTGCGTCCGACGAGAGCGCGGAGGTCGAACCGCCATCGGTGACCATCTTGAAGACGTTGAACGCGGCGAAACCGTTGAACTTCGGTCCGAGACGGAGCGAGCCATTGAGGTCGGTACCCCATGAGTTCGCCGTTGCCAGGTTCTCGAAGGTGACCGTCGTAACCTCACGGCCATCGACGATCGCTTCGGGCTCGATGTTCACCCTGATGATGTCGGTGGTGCGGCGATAGAATGGGGAGAGCTGCACTGATCCGAGCTGACCAGTCCGGCTGAAGCCGAGCTCGACGGCGTCGGTGTACTCGGGGTTGAGGTTTGGATTACCGATGAAGACGTTCTGCGGGTCGAAGAAGTTCGGGAACGGGTTGAGCTCCTGCGATCCAGGGCGACGAACGCGGCGCGAGTAGCTCGCCTTGAGCTCCGTGGCATCGCTCACCTTGTAGCGCACGACCCCGCTCGGGAAGAGGCTGATCTTGCTGTACGGATAGTTGCCGGCCGGGTTGAGGAGCGAGAAGTTGCGAGTCGCTCTTTCGCCGCGCAGTCCGCCCTGGAGCTCGAACTTGCCGACGCCGTGGCTCAGCACACCATAGACCGCGTTGACTGTCTCCTCGAACTCAAACGAGTTGCTCAGTGAGCTGTTCGTCCAGTTGCCATCGCCGAGCGCATCCTTGAGCACGCTGAAATCGCGGTCGAGGAGGCGGCTGTTGCCCTTGTAGCCGGTTTCCAGCTTGGTGCGCGCTGCCAGCGTTTTCGTGTAATCGATCTGCCCGGTGAGCTGGGTCGTGATCGCGTCGGCGTGATCGCGCTGGCCTTCCACCGGGGCGCTGCTCGAAGTATTCAGCCTCCAGAGTGACGTGTTGTCGTCATCATCCACCCGGTTGACGCGAATCTCCGCCGCCAGCTCGTGCTTGCGTGCCTCGAACGTCCGCTTGAGCGCGACAGTGTTGTCGAGAACGAGCGCCTTGTTCTTCGTATCCCGAGTGCGGCCGTAGCTGTCGATCACCGTGGAATCGGCGTCGAGCTCGCTGTAACCGGTCAGCGAGTTGTCCTTGAACTTGCGCGCGTTCATCGAGAACGAGTTGGTGAGAAGATCGCGCTTGTTGATCTGGTATTCCGCGCTGGTCGTCAGATTGTGTCCGCCGAAACCGTTGCGCCCGTCGATGAGCTGGTCGCTGAAGGAAAGCGGACCACCCCCCGCGTCGTAGCGCTCGCGAAAGTTGAGTCCCGTGAGGCCGCGCTCGTCGGTGATATAGCCATAGCTGCCAAACAACGTGACCTTGCCCTTCTGGTAGCCGAGGTTCCCCGAGCCGTTGTAGCGATCGCCGTTCGCCATTCCCAGAGTGACACCGCCGCTCACGCCGAGATCGGTGTTCTGCTTCAGCACGACGTTGATGATCCCGGCCATTCCTTCGGGATCCTGTTTCGCCGAGGGATTCGGAACGACTTCGATGCGCTCGACGATGGTCGCCGGAAGTTGCTTGAGGTACGCGCCGAGCTGCTGGCCGCGCATTGGGGTCGCGCGTCCGTTGATCTGGACCACGACGTTCTCGTTGCCACGCAGGCTGACTTTGCCGTCGCCATCGACTTCAACCGATGGTGTCGAGGCAAGGACGTCGCTCGCGTTCGTCGCGGCGGGCGCGACATCTTTCGCCTTGTAGCTGTTTCGATCGGGCTCGATCGTCACGGTCGGGGTTGTTCCCTCGACTTCGACGGTCTGAAGCGACACCGCGAACCGCGCCAGCTTGATGCTGCCGACATTGGCGCTCTGAGCCGCGGGCGCGATCGTAAACTCCTCGGTGTTCTTCGGCGTGAAACCAATGCCGGAGACGCGGAGATAGTAGGTGCCGGGACGGATTCCCTGAACCTTGAAGGTCCCGTCTTCACCGCCCATGGCGCCGGTGACCATCGTTGAATCCTTCTTGTTGCGGACGGCAATGGCGGCGCGTGCTACGGGCGCTGCATTGTCGTCGGCGACGATGGTGCCGTGAACTTCACCGGCGGGGGCCGGGGGCTGTTGAGCGCCGGGGGTCTGAGCCCCGGTCGAAGCGGCAGATCCGGCGAGCAGCAGACCGAGAACGACGCGGAAGGTTTTCATAAAGGTCTCTTGTGGGAAATGGCTTGCGGCGCACGTCGACTGGACGCGCACCATTGGTCTCAAGTACGGGTTCTCATTGAAAGAGGTTTCAGACCCCCCTTCCCGGGAATTAGACACCGGTCAGGCCGGGAATCGTTTGCCCGGGTTGCCCGTGAGAACACGGGCGGGCGTCAGCTTTCGCTGAACAGCGGGAGGCACGCCGTCGCGATGGCTTCTACGTGCCGGTGGTCGGTGCCGCAGCATCCGCCCAGGACGGTGAGATTACGCAGCAACCCCTTGAGCGCGGCGTACTCCGCCCCCAGCTCTGCGGGGTTCCCGGCGTCGAGGGCGGTCGCTTCATTGAGCTCGGCATGGCTCATCCGCGATGCGTTCGCGCGGATACCGCGGATCCTCAGTACGGCACGGCCGCCCTCCTGAAGCACCGGCTCGAAGTGGGACGGGTGGGCGCAGTTGATCAAGTAATACGCTGGTCCGCTCGACGTTGCGTCGTCAACGCGGTCGATGGCCGCGGCCAAAGGCTCTCCCGTTGGAAGCCTTCCATCGACCTCTACCGTGAATGAAATCGCCGAGGGCAATCCAGCCGACCGGGCAGCTCGAGCGATGCCGATCGCCTCTTCCGGGTAGTTCATGGTGATTGCGCACACCATGTCTGCCGCCGTCGACCCAAATGTACGGATCTGTACACTATGGTATTCCTCGGACTCTTCCGCTGACATCGTGTTGGCTGGTACGTATCCGTCACCCCGCGGTCCGACGCACCCACTCAGCACGGTCGTTACCCCGGCGGCGTCCAGCTTGGCGCGGATCGCCTCGAGGAGCGCGATGGCCTTACGATTGGCCTTGGCGAGCTCGCCGGCACCGTATCCGAGCTTCGTTCCCCAATCCGAGCTTGCCCGCCACGTGGCGCTCTCGAGGACGATCCCGACGCCAAGCTTTTTCGCGAGCGCCGCATAGGTCGTGAAATATTTCCGGAGCGCGGCCACTCCGGCTTCCTCCCGGAGCAGATGAAACGCGGCGAAGTCGGGAAGCTCAAGGCCCTCATGAAAGATGAGCGTCGTCTCGATGCCGCCGTCGGTAATGAATAAATCGGCGCCGAGCTGTGGCAGGGCGTCACGATACCGGGGAGCTTGCTCCGTGTCGCTCACGATTACCCCTTCTCGCTGACCGTCCTGAACGGGTACGCGTGCTCGAGCCTTTTGTCCAGCGTTTCGTCGGGAGGATTCGGTCCCTCGGCGTAGAGCCAGTCGATGTCGATGATCTCTCCCGATCTCCACATGGCGAGGCTCACCTGCCTGTCCATCCCGAGCTCGTACTTCGACGCGGCGGCCAGGCTTTCCAGCGCTTCCCGCGCCCTCAGCCGAAACTCGGCGCTCCCCGGCAGGACGAGAAACCCGCATTTCGTCGAAGCGCACGTCAGCCGGTAGGGAAGCTCGAACCGGTCCGCGCGGACGGCTTCGAGCGACAGTCGCAGGTAGGTCCTGAGCTCGCGAAGCTCCGGCCTGCCGAGGCGAGCGACTTCTGTAAGGATCGGCTGGTAAGTCCCTTCGACACTCTCGGCGTCGCGCCGCGCGATCTGCGCGCTCAGGTTCTGAAGCACGTAGGAAAAAGCCCACAAATTCGGGTCGCCGCGGAAAGTGCGGCCGGCCGTCTCGTAGCGCGCGTCGGGAGGAGCGTCGAGCTCCTCGAACAGATACTGCCCGAGCAGAGCGTCTTCGCTCACGTTTGCCGGAACCCGGAAAGGTCTGCTCAGGATGTCCTGCCTGAACCGCAGATAATCGACGAGCTCCGATGGAGTGATCAGGTGCTCGCGGATACCGTAGTATTCGCGGTCGCTCATGATGTGAACGAACCCGGCGGCGCGCGATTTATTATAGCGTGGCGGCACGTGGCCTTTCGCCCTGACGGTGCGGTGTACGAGCAGCGCGGCCACATCCTGCGGCTCGGCGCGGGCGACCCAGACGCGGTGGCCGGCGTCGTTGACCAGCGAGATACCATCGTAGGAGGAAATGAGATCACGGGTTTGCCGGATCTGATTCACCCCCTTTTTCAGCTCGCTGGCGAACCACTTCTCCAGCTCCGCCGCCTTCGGCCTACCGCGGGCCTCGTGCTCGCACAGCTGAATGACGACGCCAAGCCCACCAATGAGAACCACGCGGCCGGCGAGATCTGACACCGGAGCGGCGATGACCGGAAGCTGCGCCGACGAAAAAGAGAACGTCCGGGTGAAGACGTTCGAGTCCAGGTGCGCCGTGAATTCTTCCAGAAACTCCGTTGATCCCATCGAGATGGCTGCGAGAAAGCACCACCGGTGTAGCCGCTAGTTGCGGAGCGCTCCCCTCTTTCGCTCGGCCGGCCACACCTGGTCCAGGTTCTCGTTGTACAACATTCCTCCCTTCATTACCATGCCGATCTTCTCGGAGTTGCGGATGCTCTCGAGCGGATTGGCGTCGAGCACGACCAGATCGGCAAGCTTTCCGGGCTCGATCGATCCGATCTGCGAGCCGAGTCCGAGATACTCCGCTCCCCACAGCGTCGCGGCGCGGAGCGACTGGTGTGGAGTGAGTCCGCCCTGCTGCAGCATCCAGAGCTCCCAGTGCGCTCCCAGACCCTGCAGCTGTCCGTGCGCGCCCAGCTGCACCCTGCCGCCGGCGTCAACGATTCGCTTTGCGGTTTTGGCGAGCTCCACATGGTAGTACTCCTCCTCAGGCACCAGCATGCGCCGGCGCGCGCGGGCGTCGAGCGCGGCGCGCGGCATGAAGCGCAGCAGCCTCTCGTTCCTGAATACATCGGAGACCTGGTACCAGTAGTTCTCGCCGAAGATGCCGCCGTACGACACGATCAGTGTCGGCGTGTAGCCGGTTCCGCTTTTTGACATCAGCCCGATCCAGTCTTCCTTCAGCTCGGCGACCGGCAGCGAGTGCTCGATGCCGGTGTGGCCATCGATGGCCATCGATCCGTCCAGAGCCAGCGTCGATCCGCCCTCGGGGTAGACGTGCATGCGCTCCTCGCGCGCCGCCTGGATGATCCATTGGCGCGCGTCGCGCCGCAGCTGATTGTAGCTCTTCACGCTGAAGCCCCCGAGCGCCTTGATGCGCCGCAGGTGGCCGCGCGCTTCCTCGAGATTGTTGATGAACGCGCGCTCGGTGTTCCTGGCGCCGTACAGAATGAATCCGGTGGAAAGAATGCGCGGCCCCAGCACTTCACCCGCATCGACGAGCTCCTTGTTGCTGAAGACGAGCTGCGTCGATGCGCTCGGGTCGTGAGTTGTCGTTATTCCGTAAGCGAGATTCGCGTAGTAGTCGGTCGGGCGCTCGGGGTTGATGTCGAGGGCGAAGTATCCCATGTGCGCGTGCACATCGATGAGTCCGGGGATGATCGTCTTGCCGGTCGCGTCGATCGTACGCGCACCGGCGGGAACGCTCACTTGGCCCGCCGCGCCGACGGCGCGAATGCGATCGTTCTCGATCACCACGGTGCCGTTCTCGATCACTTCGTCACCCTTCATCGTGACGATGCGCGCACCGGTGAGGGCGATCACTCCGCGTGGAACGAGACGCGGCACGGTGAGATTCACCTGGAACTCGTCGCCCTTAACGACCGCGTTCGGTTTTGCGCGCGCCGCCGCGCCGGTGTCGGCGCGCGCTTTGGCGACGCTGTCGGCAACCTTCGCCGAATCCGGCTTCGCGATCTCAGCCCGGCGCTCCTCGGCGAAAATCGAGTCGAGGCGCTGCCGGTAGATCGCGGGACCCAGGCTCCAGGTGACGGCGCTCGACCCGCTCGTCCACGCGATCCAGTCTCCGCCCCACCGGCTGAGCTGCTTCACCGGCGTCGGCGAGGCCTTCGATGAGATCGGAACCGCCTTGTCGCTCACCATTGGAAGTGGAGCGACGTACATGTTGTGCAGCTCCTTGAAGGCGATGTAGCGCCCGTCGGGGCTCGCGACCATTTCATCGGCCACGTCGTTGCGCGCGAGCTGGCGCTCGTCGGTTCCGTCGAGCCTGATGCTGGTGAGGAAGGTCGTGTCGCCTTTGGTCGCCTGGAAAAGAACGCGCGAACCGTCGCTCGACCACGACAGTCGCGGCATGCGACGGTTTGCTCCACGGTTCGGCGTGGTGGTGATGTCCTGCACTGCACCACCGTCCGCGCTCACCCACCGAAGACGCAGATAGAATTCGCCGCTCAGGTCGGTGCCGCGGTTCACCTCGTCGCTGCCTTCGACGAACGCGATGCGCCGGCCATCAGGACTCCACGCGGGATTTGCGTACTGGTCTGCGTGAGTGGTCAGACGCGTCGGTGCCGAGCGGCTGCCGCCGCCAAACGGAACCTTCCACACCGCGCCGCCAAGGCTGTCGCTCCAGGTGGTGAACGCGATCCAGCGTCCGTCGGCCGAGAATGCGGGCGCGTACTCGAGCCGCTCGCCCGCGGTTACGCGACGCGGTTGTCCGTTTGGAAGCGACATACTCCAGATGCGGCCGACGGCCTGGAAGAGGAGCGTCCGGCCGTCGGAAGAGATGGTTGGCCACCGAATTACCCGCGCCCGGAAATTGTCACCCGTCTCGAGCGATTGCGGGAACTGGACGGTGCGGGACAAAGGCACCTGCACGCGTGCGTTGAACGGGATGTCCGTCGCCTTTCCAGTCGAGGCGTCGATCGAGTGGATCTTTCCGCCGTACGCGATGACGATCTGCCGGGAATCGGGGGTCCAGTCGAAGCCCGGGAACGCGCCGTGAAGAGTCCACGCCTCCATCTGGTCGTGGTCGAGCCCATCGAACAGCACGCGCTCGGTTCCCGCGTCGAGGTCGCGCACGACCAGAACTGTCTTGAGCCCGCTGCGTCGCACAAAGGCGAGCCACTTTCCATCGGGTGATGGTGTCGGGCGCACCGCGCCTCCTTCGCCGCGCGTCACCGGCGTCGTGACTCCGGTCGTGCGGTCGTAGCGCGAGATCTGAAATATTCCGGCGTGGACGTTCCGGTTGTACTCGAACGCTCCAGCCTGGTCGAAGTACACGTAGCGCCCGTCGGGAGAGAAGGCCGGCTCGTTCTTGTCGCTCGTGAATCCCTGCCGGGTGACGAGCGTCGCGCCTTTTCCGCCAAGAACGTGGTAGAGCCAGATCTCTCCCCCGCCCAGCGAGCGCGTATCGGTGACGTGGCGCTTCACCACTATGTATTCGCCGTCCGGGCTCCAACTCGGATTGGTGGGAAGCGTTTCCTTTTCCTTTGTGATAGCCCGCGCATTGCCGCCGTTGGGCGCGATCGCCCAGATGTTGTCGGCGCCGTCCCTGTCGCTCACGAACGCGATCGAGCTGCCGCTCGGATTCCACCGCGGGAGGTGGTCCCATGCGGCCCCGCTGGTGAGCCTCTCCGCGTTCCCGCCCTGAATCGGGACCTTGTATATGTCGCCCAGCAGGTCAAAGACCACCGAACGTCCATCCGGGCTCACATCGACACTCATCCAGGTCCCTTCGCTGGTCTGAAGGTCCAGGGTGCGGTCGAATCCGAGGCTCTTGTTGACGTCCCATTTGTCGCCGGATACCGCCCCCGACTGCCCGTAAACGGGGCCAAAGGGGATCACGGAAAAGAAGATTGCAGCGAGGATCTGGTAGGCGTTACGCATGAGGTTCGGTGGCCAGACGTTTGCGTTTGAGAGCGTGCCGATAATTGAGTACTCAGATAACGAAGGGGGAAGTATGCTGAACAATGGAAAGTTCGTTCTTGCCGCCGGCGCGCTGTGCCTGGTGGCGGTTGCCGGCTGCGACGACAGCACCGGTCCGTTTGGTGATGGGAGCGACGACGACCGCATCGTTTTCGCGACCAACCGCGACGGAAACTTCGAGATTTACACCATCGATTCCGACGGCGAGGACCCGACGCGACTCACCACCAATGACGGTTACGACAACCGGCCGTTCTGGACTCCCGATGGCGAGCATATCGTCTGGGTATCCGACCAGGGCGGAAACATGGACATCTGGATCATGGAGGAGGATGGCTCCGACGCCGCTAACGTGACGAACAATCCGCTCGGGGACGACAATCCGGCGGTAAGTCCCGACGGGACGAAAATCGCCTTCGTGAGCAATCGCGATGGGAACCCGGAGATCTACGTCATCAATACCGACGGAACCGGGCTCGTTCGCCTGACCACCAACGCCGCAGCGGATAACGCTCCGGTCTGGTCGCCCGACGGAACCCGGATCGCGTTCGAATCGACGCGCGGAGATGGTGTGGCCGAGGACATTTTCGTCATGAACGCCGCCGACGGAACCAATGTCGTCAGGCTCACGACGGATGCGGGGCCGGATCAGGGGCCCTCATGGTCGGCCGATGGGACGAAGATCGCCTTCAGCAGCACGCGCACCGGAAACAGCGAGATCTTCAGCATGAATCCCGACGGGTCGGGGAAGGTGAATCTCACCAACAACACTCCCGGGCTGGATGTCCAGCCGTCCTACTCGCTGCTGATGGGCAGAAACGACATGGTGTGGACCGCGGACAGAGACAATCAGGGAGCGGAGATCTACATCATGGGGACGGACCCAGCGGTGCAGACCCGTCTCACCAACAACGCCTTCATCGACGAGAATCCTTCGCTCCGATAAAGCTGCGCATCTCCGGAAAGGCACAGGTGTTCTGAGAAACCCGCACCGCGATTTCCGCGGTGCGGGTTTTTTATTTATGTGCCCTTCGCTCCGTAGAAGTCGTGAATGCACTGCGAGATCAAGTCGCTGTACCACATCTCTCTCGCGCCAAGACCCCCCTCCGCATCGGCAACGTAGGACTTCCACGTTCTCTTGAGGAGCGCCAGCAGTCCTTCCGGAGGAATCCCGCGCTCGTGCGCTGTCTCGCAGAGAAGGGTGAGGCTGTGCTGCACCGCGGGCGGCACTCCGGGTTCGTAGCTGTCGCCCGCGGCGACCAGTGATTTGACCAGGTCGCGCGAAAGATCTTCGAGCGCCGGATCGACGGGTATGCTTGTCATTTCTTGCTGGTCGTTAGAGAGCCACCGGGAGGTATTCCGCCACGATCCTGTATATCACGCTCCCTCCAATCAGGTACATCTCGCCGTCGTAGTCCACCCCGAACGACGAAACGTTGCCAGGGGAGGTGATCCCCCAGTCCTTTTGATCGATCGCGGCTCCGCCCGAATACCTGAAGCTCTTGATGTACCTGTTGCAGTAATCGGAATACAGGTAATGGCCCTGCAAACCCGGAATCGCCGCGCCGCGATAGGCGTAGCCTCCCGTTACCGAGCAGCCGCCGGCGGCGTGGGTGTAATCGATGGCCGGCGCGGTGAGCGAGGCCTGATTGCACGTCGTCGCGTTGTAACAGCTGAACCCCTCGGTGATGTTCCACCCGTAGTTCAGGCCGCCAGTGGCAATGGACTGGGCGTTGACCTCCTCGCGCGCGTTCTGTCCGACATCGGCGATGTAAAGAATCCCGGCTGGCCCATCGAACGCGAACCGCCACGGATTTCTGAGTCCCTTTGCCCAGATCTCCCCGCGTCGCCCGGCCTGCCCCACGAACGGATTGTTTGCGGGAATCGCGTAAGGATCGCCGGCGTTCACATCGATCCTGATGAGAGATCCGAGCAGGGAATTGTAGTTCTGGCCGTTGCCGAGCGGATCGCCGCCACCCCCGCCATCGCCGAACGCGGTCCACAGCATTCCGTCGGGGCCAAACGCCACCAGTCCGCCGTTGTGGTTCGCGAACTGGGAATGCGGCGACGTGATGATCAGCCTGGCGGTCGCGGGGTCGGCGACCTCGGCGTTGGCGGTCGTAGTGAAACGCTCGATCCGGATGTCGCCGTTCAGCGCCGTGAAGTAGACGTAGAAATATTTGTTGGTCGGGTACTGCGGGTGGAACGCGACGCTCAGCATTCCGCGCTCGCCGCCGCTCCCGACCCGGCTTCTGATGTCCAGAAAGGGCGTCGTCTGCGGAACGCCGTCCCGGATAACCCGAATTATCCCTGCCTGCTCCACGACGAAAATGCGACCGTCATCGAGCGGCTGGGCCAGAAAAACCGGCGCCGTCAGTCCGGTGCCGACGAACGGAACCAGGGTGAGAGTGAGGCCGGGGGGAAGCGGTCCATCGTCCGGCCCCGTGGAGTCGGAGCCGCACCCGGCGAACGTCAGGGCGAGAAGGGCAAGCACAAGATTTCGGCGTGACATGGTCCTCCGGGACACTGGGTAGGCACTGAACGTCGCAAGGTATATTTCCCGCGACCACAAAATCTCCTTCACGTACCGCGCCACGCCAATGCCCAGAGCCACAGAGCAATCGCACCGCGACCTGCTCCAGATCCCCGATTTTTCCGCCGCCGAGATCGAAGGCCTCTTTGCGCTGGCCGATTCGATGAGGAGCGGCAGATACGACCGGAAGCCGCTCGCTGGAAAGTCGCTGGCGATGATCTTCATGAAGTCGTCCACGCGGACGCGCGTCTCCTTCGAGGTCGGCGCCTGGCAGCTCGGCGGACACGCGCTCTTCCTGTCGCCGCGCGACGTGCAGCTCGGGCGCGGCGAGCCGATTGCCGATACCGCGCGCGTGCTGTCGCGTTATGTGGACGGAATCATGATCAGGACCTTCGCGCATTCCGAGATCGAGGAGCTGGCGCGCTACGCCGACGTGCCCATCATCAACGGCCTCACCGACCTCGTGCACCCGTGCCAGGTGCTCGCCGATCTGCTGACCGTGAAGCAACACCTCGGCGGCCACGCCGGGAAGCGGTTCGCATGGATCGGCGACGGAAACAACATGGCCAACTCATGGATCAACGCCGCCTACGTGCTGGGCTTCGAGCTGACCCTGGCCTGCCCGGATGAATACAATCCCGACCCTTTGATCCTCGCTCGCGCCGTCGAGGCCGGCGCCAGGGTGCGGGTGGTGAAGGATCCAGCGGAGGCGGCGAGAGGCGCGCACGTCATCAGCACCGACGTGTGGGCATCGATGGGCCAGGAGGAAGAACAGGCCATCAGGGAGAAGGCGTTCCGCGGCTACCGCGTGGACGCGAAGCTGATGAAGGAAGCGAGCAATGACGCGATCTTCCTGCACTGCCTTCCAGCCCACCGCGGGGAGGAGGTTGCGGCCGATGTGATCGACGGCCCACAGAGCCGCGTCTGGGACGAAGCGGAGAACCGGCTGCACATCCAGAAGGCGATAATGGCGGTGCTCATGGGGGGCGAAAAGCTGTAGCCGATTTGTGACTCACAAAGGTGATTTCGGGCCGATGTTTTTTGCGGCTTTTTTTGCAATTTGCAATGGCATTTTCCCTCTCAAATCGCGTTAAAAGAAGGTCTCGCAATCGTCTATAACGTAGACCCTCAACTGAGAGCCTACGAATGCGGTTTCACGCTGACACCTTCAACCTTTTCAGCCTTTCAAGAGCAGCCGTCGCCGGCGCCATGCTGAGCGTGGTTGTCTCGTGCGCCGATAGCGTTGCCCCCGCCAGACTTCCCGAGCTCGAGCCGAACTTCGCGACCGATGAGGTCGTTTCGGACGCGGAGAAGCAGGCGTTCAGGGCGCTCGCATCGTCGTCCAGTGTCGGTATGTCTTTGCCGCAGCTCTCGGCCTCCTACAGCGTTTTGGCTGGCCCGATGGCCAATCTTGCAGTTTCGGCAGCGCCCCGGCCGTACACGGTCTCCCGCGTTGCGTTTGCCCCGGAGCCCTCGCCGGCCAACGTCGTCCCGCTCCTCAAGGATGACGCGTTTTTCCCATCCTTCATTCCAGTAGGGTTCGACTTCGAGTTCTATGGCGAGGTCCACAACAAGTTCAGCGTGCACTCGAACGGGTTCATCATGTTTGGACCGCTCCCGGCTGGTAGCCAGGCGTTCTGGATCATCGACAACATCCCCGCGGCCGCGAACCCGAACAACATCATCGCGCTGGCGTGGAGCGACTGGTACCCAAGGGTGAACGGCAGCATTCGCTACGAAACCCGTGGCGCGCCGGGCAACCGCAGGCTCGTGCTGGAGTATTCAGGAGTTCCGGAGTCTGGCGGCAGCGGCGCGCTGACCTCGCAGCTGGTGCTGGAAGAAGGGTCGAACCTGATCACCATCCATACCACCTCGATGACGATCAGGGTGGGCTCGAACCGCATCACGCAGGGTGTAGAGAATTCGTCCGGCACGGCCGCGACTTTCGACAGCATCACGAACGCCATCAACGGTGTGACGAGCCCGCGCGTGAAGGGGTTCTTCAGCCTTGCGAACGACGCGGTCAGGTTCTCGCCGCCGGCTCCGAACAAGGCCCCGGTTACGCTCGTGCCTGGCAACATCTCGGTCAACACCGCTCCGGGCTCGTGCTCGGCGGCGGTCGAAGTCGGTTCGGCCAGCGTCAGTGACGACGCCCCCGGAGCTTCAGTTGTGGGTGGCGTGAGAAGCGATGCGCTGCCGCTCGATGCGGCGTACCCGAAGGGCGTCACCACGATCGCGTGGACGTCCATCGACGTCGAGGAAGTGAAGACGACCGCGAATCAGCTCGTCACGGTCCTGGACGCTGAGAAGCCTTCCATCAGCTCGCCGGAGGATATCTCGGCCGACAACGATCCAGGCAAGGGATCGGCGGTACTCGTCATCGCCAACGCCGCCGCAGAGGATAACTGCGGGCAGGTAGCGGTCGCCGGCGCGCGCAGCGACCGTGCTCCGATGTCGGCTCCGTTCCCGGTTGGA
>JBGTEZ010000034.1:0-2399 GCA_041747535.1 Gemmatimonadaceae bacterium | reverse complement strand
CGCAGCTCTTCCTCGTCAGGCGCGGTGGCGAGCTGGCGCCTCAGCGCGCCGACGCGACGACTCAGCATCAGTGAGCGCGCCATGTACTCGCCGTGCCAGAACGGCATCCGGGCGGGTGTTCCGGGCGCCGGCGTCACCACGACGCGATCGTGCTCGATCGCTGCTATTCGCCACGTCGACGATCCGAGCTGGAAGACGTCCCCCATTCTCGATTCGTGCACGAACTCTTCATCGAGCTCGCCCAGCCGCGTGCGGTCAGGGAGGTTGACCGTGTAGAGGCCGCGATCGGGAATCGTTCCTCCCGATATCACCGCCGTCATGCGCGCGGCACGGGTGCCGGTCAGCCTGTCCGCGACACGATCCCATGTGATGCGAGGCTCGAGCTCCGCCGCGATATCCGACGGGTACTTTCCCGACAGCATCGCCAGCACCTCGTCGAAGGCGCCACGCGTCAGCTGGTGATACGGATAGGCGCCCCGCACGAGATCGAACAGATCGTCGCTGCGCCAGTCGTCCACCGATACCGCCGCCACTACGACCTGTGCCAGCACATCGAGCGCGTTCTGCACCACGTGCGTCGGCTCGACCTCACCCGCCCGCATTCCGGCGACGATCGCCGCGATCTCGACGGCGTCGTCACGAAAAGTCGGTATGAGTATTCCCCGGCTCGGCATCCCGATCGTGTGGCCCGAGCGTCCGATGCGCTGCAGACCGGATGCAACCCGCTTTGGGGACTGCAGCTGAATCACCAGGTCCACCGAGCCGATGTCGATGCCGAGCTCGAGCGAGCTCGTCGTCACCAGCGCCTTGATGCTTCCCGCCTTCAGGCGTTCCTCTAGCAGGAAGCGCCTCTCACGGGCGAGCGATCCGTGATACGGCAGCGCTACCTCCTCCTCGGCCAGTGCGTTCACCCTGGCCGCTACTTTCTCGGACTGCGCGCGATTGTTGACGAAGACCAGGGTCGTGCGCGACGCGCGGATATGCTGGAGGACCAGCGGCGCGATCGAGGGCCAGATGCTTCCTCCGACGTTGCCGAGGTCCGCGACCGGCGACTCGATCGAGATGTGCATCTCCTTCGTCATGCCGCAATCGACGATGGTGACGGGGCGAAACCCGGCGGCGCCAGTCGCCGCGATCTCACATCCACCGAGGAAACGGGCGACTTCCTCGAGGGGACGCTGCGTCGCTGACAGCCCGATACGCTGCGGCGGACTCTCGACCGATTTTTCCAGGCGCTCGAGCGTGAGCGCAAGATGCGCCCCTCGCTTGCTGCCCGCGATCGCGTGGATCTCATCGACGATCACGGCGCGCACGCCGCTGAACATTCCGCGTCCCCTGAGGGACGTCAGCATGATGTTGAGCGATTCAGGCGTGGTGATCAGGATGTGCGGAGACTTGCGAAGCATCCGCGCCCTCGCCGCGGCCGGAGTATCGCCGGTCCGTACCGCGACGCGGATCTCCGGAAACTCCAATCCCGCCGCCGCGAAGCGGTCGCGGAGCTCCGCGAGCGGGCGATCGAGATTTCGCTGGATGTCGTTGTTCAGGGCCTTGAGCGGCGAGATGTACAGCAGCTGCACCGCGTTCGGCAGTGGCTCCTCGACGCCTCTGACGATCAGCTCATTCAGCTCCCACAGAAACGCGGCGAGCGTCTTCCCCGCGCCGGTCGGCGCGAGAATGAGCGTGTGCGAGCCGGTGGCAATCGCCGGCCACCCCGATCGCTGCGGATCGCTCGGCGCGCCGAACGATTCCCGGAACCATGCTGCGACTATGGGATGAAAGCGCGCCAACATGTGAAGGTTGTTCCTCACATCACGGGCCACCACACCAAGACGCAACAGAACACGAGGTCCGCTGATCGCTTACCGCGGTGCGCTTGCCGCCTAACGACCGCCCGGACGTTACGCACGTGATCCTGACACAAGTTGCGGTTTCCTTGAGGAGACAGATGACGTCCCAACGTTCTGCAGCGACCAGCGATTCGCGGTCAGCGATCAGCGGACCTCGTGTTCTCTTGCATTTGGCTCCAGCTAGAGTACCCGCCGGAGCTTCTGCGCCCCCCACTCCAGCATCTTCCCCTTCACCGACCTCTTCTTGAACTCCTCGAGCTTGATCTCTTCCGAGTACTTGAGGTCGTCGAGAAATATCGAGTCCATTTGCGCGCCGATCGTCCCATCGAGCACCAAAAGATTGGATTCGTCGTTGAACGCGATCGACCGGTTGTCGAAGTTCATGGATCCGACATAGGACCACATTCCATCGACGACCAGGCTCTTCGCGTGCATCATCGTCGGCGAGTATTCGTAGATGCGCACTCCACCCTCCAGCAGCTTTTCGTAATACGACCTGCCCGCGTACCACGTCGTCTTGACGTCCGACTTGCCGCTGACCGTGAGAACGCG
>JBGTEZ010000033.1:0-4668 GCA_041747535.1 Gemmatimonadaceae bacterium | reverse complement strand
AGTTCAGTCTCGTCGACCTCCAGAAATTTCTTGCCGGCGTGAAAGCTTCGGTGACGCCATCGATCAGCGATCTCGGCGAAGGGTTTTCCGGCCAGGGATCACCCCGCGATCTGGAAACGATGCTCGAGCTGGTCTACCTGTATTTCACCGCTCCGCGACTCGATACGATGGCGGTGACTGCATTTCTCGAGCGCTACAAGGGCGTCATCGCCAACAGAAACGCCAGCCCCGAGGTCGCTTTTTCCGACACGCTTCAGGTGACCATGTCGCAGCACTCGTTGCGCGCCCGGCCGATCTCACCCGCGCTCGTGGACCAGATCAGCCTCTCCAGATCCTTCGACTTCTATAAGGAGAGATTCGCCGACGCGAGTGATTTCACCTTCGTATTCGTGGGCAACATCAACCCCGACTCGGCGAAGCCGCAGATGGCAAAGTGGCTGGGAGGCCTGCCGTCGATCGGTCGCAAGGAGAGCTGGCGCGACACGCAGATTCGGCCGCCGACCGGCGTGGTGGAGCGCGTCGTGCGCAAAGGCGTGGAGCCAAAAGCCCGGACCGCGATAATCTTTACCGGGCCTTTCGACTACAACCGCCAGAACCGCTACCACCTCACGGCTCTCGCCGAGCTCCTGAACATCAAGCTGCGCGAGGCGCTACGCGAGAATCTGGGCGGCACCTACGGAGTGAGCGTCGGAGCTTCGGCATCAAGGGAGCCGATTCCCGCATACAGCTTCTCCGTCGGATTCGGATCGTCACCCGAGCGCCTCGAGGCGCTCACGGCGGAGGCGCTGGCACAAATCGACAGCGTCAAACGGATGGGAGTGACAGCTGCCGACCTGACGAAGGTCAAGCAAGCCGCGTTGCGAAGCCGTGAAACGGCCATCAAGCAGAACGGCTATTGGCTCAGCCAGATTTCGTCGTTCGACCAAAGCGGGTGGCCGCTCGCGACGATCCCGGACGCCGACAAGCTGATCATGGCGCTCACCTCGGAGGATTTACAGCGAGCCGCGTCGAAGTATCTTCGCGCCGACAACTACGTTCGGGTTTCGCTGTATCCGGAGACCTCGCCCGCTGCAGCAACCCCGGCAACGACGCCTTAATGGAAGACAGTCTCTATTTCTCGGAGCAGCACCTCGCGGTACGCAACATGGTCCGCGAGTTCGCGCGGGACGAGGTCGCGCCGGTAGCGGCGGAGCTCGATGCCAGGGCCGAATTTCCCTGGGCCAACGTGAAAAAAATGGGCGAGCTGGGCCTGCTCGGCATTCCGTGGCCCGAGGCGCTCGGTGGCGCGGGGTTCGACATCCTTAGCTACATGATCGTGATCAATGAGATGGCCAAGGTCGATGCATCTCATGCGATCACGATTTCGGCGCACACCACGCTCGGGACTTCGCCGATCGTGAATTTCGGGACGGAAAAGCAGCGGCAGAAGTACGTGCCGCTGCTGGCGACGGGAAAGGTTCTGGGTGGCTTCGGACTCACGGAGCCGAGTGCGGGAAGTGATGCCGCAGGCACGCGGAGCACGGCGGTGCGCCGGAGCTCTCACTACGTCCTCAACGGATCGAAGATCTTCATCACTCACGGGGGAGTGGGTGAAATATTCGTCGTGACCGCGGTGACCGAGCCCGGGAAAGGGACCAAAGGCATCAGCGCCTTCATCGTGACTAAGGAGACTTGCGACCTGTCAACGGTCGCG
Source organism: Gemmatimonadaceae bacterium (assembly GCA_041747535.1). GTDB lineage: Bacteria > Gemmatimonadota > Gemmatimonadetes > Gemmatimonadales > Gemmatimonadaceae > UBA4720. The sequence goes on along the minus strand of JBGTEZ010000033.1, from coordinate 2,975 downwards.
AAGGTCGGGATCGGTCACGACGCATCACTCCCGGCGCTCGCGGGATTCACCGCCGGTCGCAAGGAAGACAAGCTGGGATGGCGCGCGTCGGACACCCGGTCTTTGATCTTCGAGGACGTCGAGGTTCCCGCCGAGAATTTGCTCGGTAAGGAGGGCGAGGGCTTCAACAACTTCATGCGGACGCTCGATTCGGGCCGCGTCGGCATCGCCGCGCTCTCGCTTGGAATCGCGGAAGGCGCATTCGAGCACGCGCTCAAGTACTCGACCCTGAGAAAGCAATTCGGGCAGGCGATCTCCAATTTTCAGGGAATCCAGTTCCAGCTGGCAGACATGGCGACCGAGATCGAAGCGGGCAAGCATCTGATGTTTCACGCCGCCTGGCTCGCCCAGAACAAGCAGCCGTTCTCAAAGCAGGCGGCGATCGCGAAGCTTTACTGTTCCGAGGTGGCAATGCGGACGACGATCAAGGCGATCCAGATCCACGGCGGCTACGGCTACACCAAGGAGTATCCGGTCGAGCGGATGTTCCGGGACGCGAAGATCTGTGAGATCGGCGAAGGTACGTCCGAGATTCAGCGCCTCGTCATCGCCCGGCACCTCTTGAAGGAGCTGGCCGATTGACCTACTCCGAGGTCGCGAAAAAGCTGCGGCTTCCGCTGGGGTTCCTGTTCGGGATCGTCTACCTGGTACTGGCCAGGCCGACCCTGCTCACCTGGGCGGTCGGTGGGGCAATCGCCCTGGTGGGGGTGGTCATCCGCGGGTGGGCCTCCGGGCACATCTCGAAGAACGAGCGGCTGGCTACGACCGGGCCCTACGCTCACACGAGAAACCCGCTTTACTTCGGCTCCTTTCTCATCGCGGCGGGCTTCGCGATCGCCGCCCACTGGGGGCTCCTGCTCGTGGTGGTCGCGTTCTTCGTCCTCATCTACGCGCCGACGATGGAGCGCGAGCGGGCGAACATTGCCGGCCGCTTCCCGGATGAGTACAAGAGGTATTCGGATAACGTCCCGACCTTCGTGCCCCGCCCGACGCCGTGGCGGGGAGACTCCCCCGATGCCGGCGGGAGTGGGAGCTTCAGCCTGGACCTCTACATGAAGCACGGGGAGTGGAAGGCAGGGCTCACCTACGTGCTGGTAATGATCTGGCTCTACCTGGGAATGGTGTATCAGGCGATTGCGAAAGCGTGAGGTCGCTCGTCCCATAGCTGTCCCGCGGCGGGTGTTGAGGCGGGACTTGGGGTCGGCTGCGTAAGTTGTTGTCAGCATTGCGGAAACACGCACTGGGCCTCTAGATTGTACGCACTGGCTGTTGCGCCTCATGCATGGGGTATCCGTGCGACTCGCGGGTCCCGAACACATGGATCGAAGCGCGCTGAAAGTGATTTGCCCTGGAACTCATAACGCGGCCCTGTAGCACGACCGCGCAGACTTTTTTGGAACCGCCTCTACTCCGGCCGCCGAGTCGCCGTCCGTTGAGTGGAAGCGGGTAACAATGAAAAGAGAAATCCTCATCAACGCGGCTCCGCGCGAAACGCGGATCGCGATTCTGGAGGACGAGAAGCTCGTTGAGCTCCTCGTAGACCGTCCAGACAACCGGCGAATGGTCGGTGACATCTACCTCGGCCGGGTCGACGCTGTGCTCCCCGGCATCCAGGCCGCCTTCGTCGATATCGGCACCGAGAAAAGCGCCTTCCTCCACGCGTCCGATCTGGTCCGCCAGACCGCCGACGAAGCCGAGGAGGACGATGACGAGGATGACGTCGACGACGACATAGAAGAGCCGGTGGCCCGGAAGAACGGGAACGGCAACGGGAGCAACGGATCCGGCAGGCGAGGCAAGGCCCCGCCGATCCAGGACGCGCTCAAGCGCGGCCAGGAGATCCTCGTTCAGATCTCGAAGGAGCCCATTTCCACCAAGGGTCCGCGGGTCACCGCCCAGATCTCCCTCGCCGGGAGATTTCTTGTCTATATCCCCGATTCGTCGAAGGTCGGCGTCAGCCGGAAGATCGGCTCCGGCCCCGAGCGCTCGCGGCTCAAGGAGCAGGTCCAGAGCTTTCTGCCGGAAAAATCAGGCGGCGTAATCGTCCGGACGGTCAGCGAGGACGTGACGCCGGAGATGCTCAAGCGCGAGCTCGAGAGCCTGATGGCGCAGTGGAAGAAGATCAACCGGAAGACCCATTTCCAGAAGGCGCCGTCGCTCGTTCACCGCGAGACAGGCCTGACGCGCGGCCTCGTCCGCGATCTGTTCAGTGACAAGGTCGACAGCCTCACCGTCGATTCGAGGCAGGTCTACAACGAGATCCTCGGCTATCTCAAGGAAATAGCGCCGGAGCTGAGTGCCCGGGTGAAGCTCCATGAATCGCAGGTCCCGCTCTTCGACACCGCCGAAATCGAATCCGAGATCAGGGACATCTTCAAGCGGCGCTGCGATCTGCCGTCGGGCGGCTACCTGATCGTCGAGCCAACCGAGGCCCTCATCTCGATCGACGTGAACACGGGCCGCTACACCGGCAAGAAGGATCCGGAAAAGACCGTCTTCAAGACCAACATCGAGGCGGCCCAGGAAGTGGCGAGGCAGATGCGACTTCGCGACGTCGGCGGGATCATCGTCTGCGACTTCATCGACATGGAGACGAAGGCGAATCGCGACCGCGTGCTTCAGGAGCTGAGGCAGCACCTGTCGCGCGACCGCGCCCGCACGAAGGCATTTGCGGTGAGCGATCTGGGATTGATCGAGATGACGCGCCAGCGCGTCCGGCAAAGCCACTATCAGAGCTCGACCGAGGCATGCCAGATGTGCAACGGCACTGGGCGCGTGCTGACGCCCGAGACGATCGTGCGGCGGATGGAGAGATCGGTAAAGCGGATGGCGGTAGAGGGCCGGCGCGACAACCTGCTCGTCAAGCTGCATCCCGATGTGGCGATGTACGTGCTCGAGCAGGAGCGCGATCTGGCGCAGAAGCTTCAGAAGGCCGC
>JBGTEZ010000032.1:0-2250 GCA_041747535.1 Gemmatimonadaceae bacterium | reverse complement strand
GCCTTCCTTGAGCTCGCGGCTTTGCGCCGCGTCGACTTCGGGAAACCGCGGGTCCAGTTCCTCGAGCGTCGCGACCATGATCCGCGCAACAGCCACGCGCATGTAGGCCTTGTCGTCGGCGGGAATCGCATACCAGGGCGCGCAGGGCCGTGACGTCGCCTTCAGCATCGATTCGTAAGCGGCCTGGAAATCCTCCCAGCGCTCGCGGTCGTCGAGATCACCGAGACGGAATTTCCAGTTCTTGTCCGCTTCCTCGATGCGGCTGATGAAGCGCTTCTTCTGTTCCTTGCGCGAGACATTCAGCCAGAACTTGACGACAGCCGTGCCGTTTCGCGAAAGATGCTGCTCGAAATTCCGGATCGACTCGAAGCGGTCGTCCCAGATGCGCTTTACGTCGACGCCGGGGAGGTGCTGTGCATCGAGGAACTCCGGGTGCACGCGTACGACGAGCACTTCCTCGTAGTGGCTCCGGTTGAAGATGCCGATCTTGCCGCGCTCGGGCAGACGCAGGACGACACGCCGCAGGAAATCGTGCCTGAGCTCGAGCTGGCCCGGGCGGCCGAAGGCATGCACGCGGAAACCGGCGGGATTCACGCCGGAGAAGACCTTCCGGATCGTGCTGTCCTTGCCCGCGGCGTCCATCGCCTGGAAGACCGCGAGCACGGCGAAGCGCTCGTCGGCGAACAGGCGCTGCTGGAGCTTTTCGAGCCGGTCCACGAGGTCGTCGAGTTCATCTTCGAGTTCCTTTTTCGATGGCGTGTCCTCGGGAGGATCGCAGGGCAGTTCGCGGATCGAAAACGCTCCGTCGAAGGGCACGCGATGGCGCTTCAGGAGCCCATCCTGCGAACCGCTCACCGCTTTTCTCCGTCGATGCGGATGAACAGCCAAAGCCCGGCGCTGACCAGCGCAAAGACGGATCCGCCCGCAAGCGTCGCCACCCAGCCGGCGCGGTCGATCATGAGCCCGATGACCGGCGCCAGAAATCCTGCGAGATTCGCGCCCGTGTTGATGACGCCATACGCGGTCGAGGCGTGCGGGCCGCCGAGGTAAGTGGCGGCCGAGGCAAACGGGCCCTCCGTGAACTGCTGGAATCCGAAGCACAGCGACAGCAGTACGACGGCCATGTAGGGATCGACCGCCTCCAGGCCCAGAAGCAGGAACACCGCAACCAGGACCGACGCCGTCATTGCGGGCAAGCGGCAGCCCCAGCCGCCGCCGTACCGATGGCACAGCCGGTCGCAGGTGAAACCGCCGACGGCGGCCATCAGCGCACCGGTTGCGAATGGAAGTACGTACAGGAAGCCGCTTTCCAGCAACGAAAACCCGCGCTCCTCGACGAGATAGATGAAGAGCCACTGCGAGAAGATGTAGAAAACCACGTTCGAGCAGAAATAACTGGCGCCGAGCAGCAGCACGTCACGGCGAGTCAGCACTTCGCGCCAGCTGCCGGCCGGCGGCGGCCCGGTTGCCGCCGGATCGCGATCACTGTTGATCAGCGCGACTTCCTCGCGCGTGATCGCGCGGTGCTCCGAAGGCCGGTCGCGCCCGTACCAGTACCACCACGCCCCAACGAGGAAACCGAGGGGAGCGAGTGCGTAGAACGAGGCTCTCCAGCCGAACTGGATGATCAGGAGCGTCACAACCGGCCCGATAGCGGCCTGGCCGAGGGTCAGGCCGGTGGACGTCAGCGAATTCGGGAATGCCCAGCTGCCGGTCGGGAACCAGCGCGCGATCGCGCCCGTCGTGATCGGAAAGATCGGCGCATTCGCGATGCCCATCAGGAAGCGCACGACGATCAGCGAGACCATCGCGCCGGTGGCGGATGCCGCCATCATCGAGGGCGCGAATCCGGTCAGGAACGTCAACACACCCCAGGTGACCGCGATCAGGGCGAGCGCGCGACGGTGCCCGTAGACCTCCCCGAAGACGCCGCCCGGAATCTGCAGCAGCGTGTAACTGATATTGAAACTGCCGAGGATCCATCCGATCTCGGTGCTCGTGAACCCGAATTCCTCGCGGATGCTCGGAATGGCGACCGAAATATTGTTACGCAGCAGGTAGTTGATGAAGGAGAGCGCAATCAGCACGGCGAGAATGCGGAACCGGACCGGCAAGGTGCGCAGGCTGATCATGGCGTGTTCACGTACTCAGGCCCCTGCGCAGCGCGCGGTCTCGCTTGAGGTCGCCGAGAATCCGGTGCGCGGCGTTGTGGCCCGGCGCGCCCGTCACGCCGCCGCCCGGGTGCGTCCC
>JBGTEZ010000031.1:0-4214 GCA_041747535.1 Gemmatimonadaceae bacterium | reverse complement strand
AGTGCTCGCCGTTGTTGCGCCGTCCCTGGGCGAAGGCGGGAGCTCATACGCCGAAGCGCGCGCCACACTGCGTGAAGCTTCGGACGAATATGAGCGTGCGAAGCGATTGCTCGCGGCGGAAGCAGCACCCGCCCGCCGCGTTCGCGAAGCCGAGATCCGGCTGCAGGCGGCACGGGAAGCCCTCGCCGGGTTGGGAGGTCAGGCGGGTCGCGTTCCCGTCCGCGCACCGATCAGTGGAGTCGTTGTCAGCAGGTCCGTTCCTCCCGGCAGCCGGGTGGAAGCAGGCGCTCCCCTGTTCACGATCGTCGATCCTTCGGTGGTGTGGCTGACGGTAAACATTCCGGCGTCCGCGGCCGCGACAGTGAATTTCAATTCAACTGCCACGTTCACGGTCGAAGGATCGTCGCGAAGCTACTCCGCGAGCCGGATCGTTTCGATCGGCAGTGTCATCGACTCGGTCTCGCGCACGGTTCCCATCATATATGAGCTCGTGAACCCCGATGGCACGCTCAAGGTCGGTGCGAACGCCAGCGCTTCGGTGCGCACGGGAGGAGTGATCGAAGGGGTATTGGTGCCGACTGCCGCAATTCTGGATGACAACGGCAGGGCCATTGTTTTCGTGCAGCCCGACGGCGAGACGTTCGAGCGCCGGGAGGTGATTCTGGGCGGACGCGATCGTGATCTCACGCTGATCCGAATCGGAGTCGAAGCGGGGGAGCGTGTGGTCAGCGGCGCGGCGTACCAGGTGAAACTCGCCTCGTTGTCCACGGCCGTGCCGGCGCATGGCCACGAGCACTGAGGCGGAACGGTGCTGAACAAGCTCATAGCCTGGTCGCTCAACAACCGCGTCATCGTCCTCGCGGTCGCGGGAGTGATGCTCGTCGCCGGCAGCTGGACGGCGCTGCGGATGCCCGTGGACGTTTTTCCCGATCTTACTGCGCCGACGGTGACGGTGATCACCGAAGCGCACGGCATGGCGCCGGAAGAAGTCGAGACGCTGGTATCGTTTCCGATCGAGACGGCCGTCAACGGATCGACAGGAGTTCGGCGCGTCCGATCGTCGACCGCTCAGGGGATTTCCGTCGTCTGGGTGGAGTTCGACTGGGGGACGGACATCTTCCGCGCGCGGCAGATAGTCGCCGAAAAGCTTCAGACGGTGGCGAGTGCGTTGCCACCCGGGATCGGACCACCGCTCCTCGCGCCCGTCTCGTCGGTGATGGGCGAGATCATGATGATCGGCCTCACGGGTCCGCAGCCGGCGATGGAGCTCCGCACTGTCGCCGACTGGACGATCCGTCGCCGGCTGCTGGCGGTGCCGGGTGTCGCGCAAATCATCCCGATCGGCGGGGAAGTGAAGCAGTACCAGGTGCTCGCCGATCCGGCGCGGATGCTGGCGGCGAACGTGACCCTGCGCGAAGTCGTCGTAGCGGTGGAAGGCTCGAACGAGAACGCGTCGGGCGGCGTCTTCATGAATCAGGGACAGGAGTACGTGATCCGTGGAATCGGACGCGTTCAGACTCCCGCGGATATCGCCAGCTCCGTCGTCGCGGTGCGAAATGGAATTCCAATCACGGTTGGAACGGTGGCCGATGTCGTGATTGCGCCCGCTCCCAAGTTTGGCGACGGCTCGGTTAACGCAATGCCGGCGGTGGTACTCGCCGTTCAGAAGCAACCCGGCGCCAACACACTCGAGCTCACGCGTCGCATCGAGCGCGAGCTGGCCGCGATGCAGGCGACACTTCCGAAAGGGATGACGATCCGATCGGAGCTCTTCAGGCAGGCAGACTTCATCTCGGTCGCGGTATCCAACGTCGTGAAGGCGCTGCGCGACGGCGCCGTCCTGGTCGTCATCATCCTCTTCTTGTTTCTGTGGAATCTGCGAACGACCGGAATCTCCATTGTCGCGATCCCGCTCTCGCTCGTCGTGGCGATCTTCGCCATGAAGCTGCTCGGCATCACGATCAACACGATGACGCTTGGCGGAATGGCGATCGCCATCGGGGCGTTGGTGGACGACGCGATCATCGACGTCGAGAATGTCTTTCGCCGGCTCAAGGAGAACCACCACTTGCCCGAGGGCGAGCGGCGGCCGTCACTCCAGGTGATCTACGATGCTTCGCGCGAAATAAGGGCATCGATCGTGAATGCGACGCTGATCATCATCGTGGTCTTCCTTCCGCTCTTCTTCCTGGGCGGCGTCGAGGGAAGACTCCTCCGCCCGCTCGGCTTCGCTTACGTCGTGTCGATTCTCGCCTCACTGCTGGTCGCGGTGACGGTCACTCCCGTCATGTGCTCCTACCTTCTGCCCCAGGCGAAAGCGGTGCTCACCGAGCATGAGAGCGCTGTGGTGCGGTGGTTGAAGGTGAGGTATAGCCGGATATTGGAGGTCGTGCTGGCGCATCCGAAACGGGTGCTGGCGGGGGCAGTGGCGAGTCTGGTCATTGCCATCGGCATGATACCGTTGCTCGGCACCGCCTTTCTGCCGGAGTTCAACGAAGGCGCGCTGACTGTGTCGGTCGTAACGGTTCCTGGTACTTCACTGGAAGAATCGAACGCAATTGGAAAACGCGTCGAGCAAATCCTGCTCGCGCAACCCGAAACGAGGAACACCGATCGGCGCCAGGGGCGGGCCGAGCTCGACGAGCATGCGCAGGGGGTGAATGCCGCCGAGATCGATGTGACGCTCAAGGACGACGTCGACAAGGAGGCGCTGTTCGCGCGGCTGCGCAGCGAGTTCTCGGTGATTCCCGGCACCAATGTCACCATTGGCCAGCCGATCGGGCACCGGATCGACCACATGCTCTCCGGAACGCGCGCGAACATCGCCGTCAAGATCTTCGGGCCCGACTTGTTCAGGCTCCGCCAGGTCGGCACTGAGGTCCGGGACGTCATGCAGACAGTGCGGGGGGTGGCCGACCTCCAGCTGGAGCAGCAGACCGACGTTCCACAGCTACGCATCAACGCCGATCGCGCGGCGATGGCGCGGTACGGGATGACGATGGCCGATCTCGCTGAAGCGATTGACGTGGCGTTCAATGGCGAGGCCGTCTCGCAGATACTGGAGGAAGGGAAAACGTATGACCTGGTGGTTCGCTTCCCGGCGCGTCTGCGCGAGACTCCGGAGGCTATTGCCGGTGTAATGTTCGACTCGCCTACCGGCCAGCGCGTGCCGCTTTCGCAGCTCGCCCGCGTCACGATCGATCGAGGGGCCAACACCATCTCGCGCGAGAACGTGCAGCGGAAGATCGTGGTTCAGGCGAACGTCGCCGGGCGCGATCTGGGAGGCACGGTCGCGGAGATTCGTGACGCCGTCGCCGAGCGAGTGACGCTGCCGTCGGGCTACTTCGTGGAGTACGGCGGGCAATTCGAGGCGCAGGAAGAGTCGACGCGCACACTCGGTGCGCTCACTTTGCTGGCGATTGCCGCGATCTTTCTGATCCTGTTCATGGAGTTCCGTTCGACGCGGACGGCGTTGCTCGTCATGGCGAATCTTCCGCTCGCGGTGGTAGGGGGAATCTTCGCGGTGCTGCTGACGGGGCGGGTCGTGAGCATAGCATCTCTGGTCGGATTCGTTACCCTGTTCGGAATCGCGACCAGAAATGGCATCCTGCTGGTGGCGCACTATCAGCAGCTCCTTGCCGAAGGCGAGGAGTTCCGCGAAGCAATCGTGCGCGGCTCTCTCGAGCGTTTGTCGCCGATCCTCATGACTGCGCTGACGGCCGGACTCGCGCTCATCCCGCTGGCGATCGGTGGCGGGGAGCCCGGGAACGAGCTTCAGACTCCAATGGCAATCGTGATTTTGGGCGGACTGCTTTCAGCGACGGCGCTGAACATGGTCGTGCTCCCGGCTCTGTACTGGCTCTTTGGCGACGAGGAGCGCGCCCCTTCCCGCGAGAGGCTGGAAGCAAGCGCTCAGAGTGACCAAAAAGGAGCCTTGGTGTTGTCCTCACGCGGGGACATTTACTCGTCGAGGTAAAGGTACGCCGGTACCCGCCCACAGGCTAACCGGAAGCGCTGCCACATCTTACGAGCTATTCGCTGCTTCCCTTGGAACGGGAACGCCCCGTGCCATATGGGATAGCCTCACCAGGAGGCTTCCGTGGTTTTTCCGACATTTATTGCTATCGCGCTCACTTTCGCCGCGCCGGCGCCGGCGCTTGCTGCCGAGCAGGCGACGAGTCTCGCGACGAGCTCTTTGATTGACGGCGACAGCG
>JBGTEZ010000030.1:0-12846 GCA_041747535.1 Gemmatimonadaceae bacterium | reverse complement strand
AACGCGCTGCTCGGCCTGTTCCTGACGCCCCTTTTTATCGTTCCGGGCACCTGGCTGCTCGACTGGCGGAAAAAACGGAAGGAGCGTCGAGGGGCGTGAGACAAAAAGGGTCCGGACAAAAAGGGTCCGGATGGATCCTTTTCGAGTTATGAGTCTACCGTTGTTGTGTTCTCCGTTATCGCGTTACTGCACGCAATAACGCAGTCGTAAAAACGCCAAAACGTCGAACGCAACAACGGTCAACTCAGAACTCGAAAAGCAACCCAGGCGCGCTACCAGGGATAGAGCGCGTCGTAGTACGCCTGATTGCGCAGCACGATGCGCACGTAATCGCGGGTCTCCACGAAAGGGATCCGCTCCGTGAACACCTCCGGATCGGCGGCGCCCGCCTTCGTCGACCATTTCTCCACCCTCGCGTCGCCGGCGTTGTAGGCCGCGAGCACCTTCACCGGATTGTTGGGATACTTCCGGATGAGATCCTTCAGGTGGAGGGTTCCCAGCGTGATGCTGATGGCGGGATCGTAAAGCATTTCAGCATCCCAGGGCCGAATCCCCTTGCTGCGAGCGAGGCTTTCACCGACAGGCGGCATCAGCTGCATGAGCCCCCTCGCGCCGGCGGGCGACTTCGCGCGCGGATTCCAGTTCGATTCCTGGCGAATGAGCGAGGCCACGAACACCGGATCGAGACCATTCTCTTTCGCGGCGGTGATCAGCGTTTCCCGCTCGACGACGGGATAGTACAACCGATAGTTGGCCGGGGAAGGTCCGATCTCGTCGATTGCGCGACGGCCCAGTCCGGTCGATCGCGTTGCCTGATCGGTTCCAGTGAGAGCGGCTGCAGTCGCCAGCAGCACTTCTCTGCTCTCGGTCGCGTCGCGGAAGAGGCGGTCGAGCTCGAAGCCGGCTTCGACATCCATGCCCGCGTCTCGGAGCGACGTGACCCTGGCGATCGAGCTATCGACCGCCGGAACCTTGGGGTAGCCGGTGAGAGTCTGATCGCGCTTGACCAGCACCGTATCGAGCCTTTTCGCCGCCATCACCGCGTAATAGCTGAGGGGCTCCTTGCGGATCACGGTGCGCCACCGGGTTTTTGCGGTCGCGGTGTCACCGACAGCCGCGAACGACCTCCCCGCCCAGTACGTCGCGCCAAGCGCCTCGCTGCTGTTCGGATCGCGCACCACCAGTGAATCGAACTCCGCCGCCGCCGCTTTCCTGTTTCCCTGAATGAACGCGATCATGCCGGCGCGGAACCGCGCGTTGGCGGCGTGGCGTCCCGAAGGAAATCGCTTGAGCAGTCCGAGCAATGTCTCACGCGAAGCCGCGTCGCGATTGTCGTCGCTCGCGAGATCGGCGAGCAGCAGCAACGCAGACGCCGCGCTGGTGTCCCGCGGAAACGATGTCGTGATCGATCGGAGGACCGTCCGCCCGCCTTCGATGTTGCCGACGGCGATGAGAGCCCGCGCGCGCTGATACTGGGCCGATGCGGCGAGAGCGGCGGGCCCACTTACTCTTGCGAACTCCCGCGCCGCCTCGTCGAACCGCCGCAGGCGGAACAACACCGACGCGTAGCCGAATCTGTCCCTCACGTCGCCAAGTCTCGCCTGAAATGCCCGTGAGTAGGCGGTCGCGGCGCGCTCCGGCACTCCCGACCTTTCCGCGGCGCGCGCCAGGATCAGCTCTTCGGCCGGGGTTGTCCCGGTGAACACCTTGTCGAAGAGATCGATCGCGTCGCGTGTCTCCGCTGAGGTGTTCGCACGCGTGATGTACGAGAGGAGATCGCGCCTCGCGAGGGCCTTGGCGTTGTCGTCGGCGGCGACCGCCGCGCGCAGTCGGAGCGCCTGAAGCGTTCCTCCCACCGCGGTGAACATTCGGATGGCGCCGGGAATGTCGCCATTCCGCTCGCGCGCCTGTGCTTCCGTCCACCGAATTCGATCGCGCGCGACTGCCGTTCGCACTTTTGCGTAATAGTCCTGGCGCGCATTGCTGTCCGGCGTCACGCCGGCCGCTCGCAGGTAGAGCCAGTCGGAAATCCGCGGGAGTCGCTTCGCTGATTCTTCATAGGCGATTCTGGCGCTGTCGCGACTGTCGGCGCGGTCGAGCTCGCGTGCGCGGGTCACCAGCTGGCGGTCGTCCAGCGGCAGGACGTGCTTCGTGGTATCGCCGGTGAGGACACCGACGGTGTCTCTCTGCGCCGAGCCTTCGCTCTTGCAGGCGGTGGTCGAGAGAATGACCGCGACAAACGGTAAAACGAGTGATCCTATCGCCAACGTGTGTGATCTCCGTGCAATAGCTTGATTGCTTCAACCGGTCCCGCGGTGCCCGCCGGATAGGATGGAACCCTGTCGAGCGGGTGCTCGTTCCAATATTCGAGGATCGGATCGATGATGCTCCACGCCATTTCGACTTCGTCGCTGCGCGTGAAGAGCGTCGGGTCGCCCGTCATGCAATCCAGCAACAGCGTCTCGTAGGCGGGATAGGGATTGTTGCCGAACGCGTCGGCGTAGCTGAACTCCATGTCCACCGGAGTGATCTCGAGTCCCGGAGTCAGCTCGTGCGTGGCGCCGGGGGTCTTTACCTGGAACCGCAGCGAGATACCCTCGTCCGGCTGCACCCGCATCACAAGCACACTTGGTGCCATGTCCTCGACGGTGTGCTGGTCGAACAGCATGAGAGGGGGCGAGCGGAACTGCACTGATATCTCGGAGATCCGGCGCCCAAGCCGCTTTCCCGAACGCAGATAGAACGGCACTCCCTTCCACCGCCAGTTGTCGATCGACACCCGCATCGCCGCGAAAGTAGGAGTGACGGACATCGGTGAAACGTTCGGCTCCTCACGATAGCCGGGCACGGTTTTGCCCTCGTGAATCCCTTCCGCGTACTGCCCGGCCACTACCGGCGGCACTCCGTCTCCTACCAGCGGCCGTATCGACCGAAGAACTTTCACCTTCTCATCCCGTACCGCGTCGCCGGTGAACGCGCTCGGCGGCTCCATCGCCGCGAGCGTGAGCAGCTGCAGGAGGTGGTTCTGGAACATGTCACGGAGCACTCCGGCTTCCTCGTAGTACTTGCCGCGTCCCTCGACTCCCACCTCCTCCGCCACGATGATCTGGACGTGCGAGATGTAGTTCCTGTTCCATAGCGGCTCGAAGATCGAGTTCGCGAACCGGAAAACGAGGATGTTCTGAACGCTTTCCTTTCCGAGATAGTGGTCGATGCGATAGATCTGGTGCTCGCCGAACTGATCCAGCACCAGGCGGTTGAGCGCGCGCGCGCTTTCCAGGCTCCGGCCGAACGGCTTCTCGATCACGACGCGGTACCACGGCCTCTCCTCGTAAGAGAGAGTGCGCCTGGCAAGGCCGCTCTTGCAGAGGTGCTGGAGCGTCGGCTCGAAGACGCTTGGTGGAATGGCGAGGTAGAACAGCCTGTTGCGCTGGTCTTCCGGCCGGCTGGCTTCGATCTCGTTCAAACGCTTTCCGATCGTCTCGTAGGCCGCGTCTTGCGTGAAGTCGCCGTGGGTATAGAACATCCGCTCGGCGAGCCATTGCCAGACTTCGTCGTTGACGCGATGAATCTCGTCGGACTTGGACATCTCTTCGCGCATCACCTTCCGGTACGCGGCGTCACTGCTCGGCTCCCTTGCCACGCCAAGCAGCGCGAAGTTCTCGTGCAACAGCTTGTGCTCGGCGAGATAGTAGAGCGCGGGTAAAAGCTTTCTACGCGTCAGGTCACCGGAACCGCCGAAGATTACCACCGTGCAAGCGTCGGCCATTTCGCGGCTGCCCGATGCGCGGGGGGCGCGGACCATCGGCAGCGCCTGCGGAGTTTTCATGACTTCTTCACCGCGTGCCCGCCGAATTCGTTGCGCAGCGCGGCAATCACCTTGGCTGAGAACGACTCGGGTTGGCGCGACCTGAGCCGCGCCAGCAGTGACAGAGTGATGACGGGCGCGGGGACATCGAGGTCGATCGCTTCCTGAACGGTCCAGCGCCCTTCACCCGAATCCTCCACATAGCCCCTGAGACCCGAGAGCTCGGGATCCTTGGCTAAAGCCCGCTCCGCCAGCTCGTTGAGCCACGATCTCACGACGCTGCCGCGGTTCCAGACCGCCGCAATCTGGTGAAGATCGAGCTTGAAGTTCTTCGATGCGTGGAGGATCTCGTAGCCTTCGGCGTAAGCCTGGAGCGCGCCGTATTCGATTCCATTGTGAATCATCTTCACGTAATGGCCCGCGCCCGGAGGACCGACATGGGCGTAGCCATCCTTCGGAGCCAGCGTCCTGAAGATCGGCTCGCAAAGCTTGAAGGCCTTGTCGGTAGCGCCGATCATGAGACAGTAGCCGTTGGCGAGTCCCCAGATTCCGCCACTCGTTCCCGAGTCGACGAAGTCGATACCCTCGGTCGCCAGCATTCCGGCGCGTCGCATGGTGTCCCGATAGTTCGAGTTTCCACCATCGATGATCACGTCACCCTTGGACAGGCCGGGAACGAGCGACGCAATGGTGTCGTCAACCGGTTGTCCCGCCGGCACCATGATCCAGACCACGCGCGGGCCGGTGAGCTTCGAAGTGACGTCAGTCGCGCTCGTCGCCGCGGTTGCGCCCTGAGAGACGTACTTCGCGATCGACTCCTCGCTCCGGTCGAAGACCACCACCTGGTGTCCTCCCTTCATCAGCCGCTCCGACATGTTGCCGCCCATTCGGCCGAGGCCGATCATCGCCAAGCGCATGACTATGCTCCAGAAAGGTCGAGGTGGAGAACACGCTCCAGGTCGGAGCGCAGCTGGTCCGCGGATTCGAACAGTATCGCCGTCATTCCGAGCGCACGCGCGGGAGCCACGTTCTGCGCCCTGTCGTCGATGAATAGCGATGTCGCCGGATCGGCCTGGGCGATCGCAAGCGCGCGCGAGTAGAAGCGGTTGGTCGGTTTGCGGACGCCCAGCCAGCACGATGACAGAAACGCTTCGAATATTCCACCGATGCCGAACTTTTCGATGCGGTGCCGGTTGAGCTCGTCCGCTTCGTTGTTGAGCGTCATGAGCGTGAAGCGGCTCTCGCGGGTAAGGCGTCGCGCGAAACCGACTACCATCTCGTTGGGTACGCTCAGCGCGAACATGAAATCGACGAACTCGCGGCGCGTGAACTCGCGCTCGCAGTGAAAGATCGCAATGTCGAGATACTCGTCGAGCGTGATCCTTCCCTCTTCCCACTCGCCCACCACTTCCTCGTGACGGCATTGAAAGTCGTCGGCGTCGAGGCCGAACCGCTCGATGGCGCGACTCCTTTGCTCCCGGTCCCAGCCGTTCGAGCCGAGGACGCCGCCGATGTCGAAAAAAACGTGGTGGATCGGCTTCACGCGATGAGAATTGCCCGGGCCGGCGCGCCGTCGCAACCCTCGATCCTCAAGGGGAGGCACACGAGCTCGTACTCCCCCGGAGGAGGAACGGAAAAGTCGAGACCCTCGACGATGACGATGGAGCGCTCGAGCAGCGTGCGGTGAGTGCGGTGATGGCCGCTATGGAACTGCTCGATCGACAGATAGTCCACGCCGACGAGATCCACACCCTTATCGACGAGGTACGCTGCTCCGTCAGGAGCGAGGAACGTGTAATCCTTCGCGAACTCTCTGGCCGACAGGAGCGCCGAGTTGCGCGTGCGAAGAAGAACCCGCTTGTGGCCGCCGAGATCGAGCGGACTGAGCTCGGCCTCTCCGATCGAGCGCACATCGTCGCTGAGCGCCACCAGCAGCGCGGGGCCGACAAGCTTTTCCAGCGGGATGAGATCCACCGGCTGGCCTTCCACGAAAAAGTGCCGCGCCGCGTCCACGTGCGTTCCGGTATGCGACCCGAACCGTATCGTGGAGACGTTCGCGCCGGCTCCGGCGGCAATCGACTGCTGCAGAGAGATCTCGATTTCCGGATTTCCGGGATACACTATCCCGCCCGAGCGAATCGGGACCGAGATATCGTAGATGCGGCGGCGGGGTTCGTTCAGGACGGGAGGCTCGTTGATTCGCTGGCGCTCAGAGTGAAGCGCGGGATCGCGGCCTCGAACGAGTCGCCGTTCTGCGTGAGGAATCCATAGTGCCCCTCCATGTAACCTTCGCCCGACTTGAGGATGCAGAAGCTCTGGTATTCGTGCACAGCGCCCGGACCGATGGTCGGCTGCTCACCCACGACGCCTTCACCGATGACTTCGGTATCCACCCCATCGCCCACGGAGTCGTGGATCAGCCACCGCCTGGTGAGGAGCTGGGCGGCAAGCTTCCCCACGTTTTCGATGCGCACGAAGTACGCGAACACGTAGTGGCTCTGCGAAGGCTCGGAATGGTCGCGCAGATAGACCGGTCGAACGGTCACGCGGATACCTTCCGATTCCCGGTAGTAGAAGCTCTTGGCGGGCATTATCGCAACTTAAGCCGCGTGCCCTTCTTTTTCGAGTTCTTGCGCTTACGGCGGGTCCTGGCGGCCGGCTTCATTATCGATCCCCTGCACCCCGGCGCCCCGCATTTGCACAGGTAGAACTTCTCGAGCTCGTCGTCGTTCTCACCGGTCCGCTCGTACCGATAGTCGTACGCCAGCTCGGTCCCCGGCTCGATGGTCTCGAGCGCGTGAATGTAGATCCGCGTGCCCGTGATTACGGCCTCGCAGTTGGGCTCGCAGGAATGATTGATGTAGCTCGCGTCGCCGCCCCCGCGCCTGATCGCGCCATCGATTACGGTCTTCCGGTCGAGGGTGAAGAGGAAGGTGTGGTGGCGCTTCATTCCCGTCTCGTCGTACCTACGGTCCGCTTCGTCGTTGTCGATTCGCTCGCCTTCGTACTCGACGATCCGGGTCCCTTTTCGAATCCGGCGAGCGGCGAAGACGCCGCGGCCGTGAATATCCGAGGTTCGTACGACGTACAGTGGCGGGCGGGATTTTTCGGGCATCGATACCATGTTCGAGTTTTCTAACGGCACCAACAACTGACCCGCTGCCCGCCGCCCGCTGCATGCTGCCCGCCATCAGCGTTACTACATCGGGACGTCAGTCCGAGTCTCGGTTGGGCAACGAAAGTTACCGACCGCATCTATCAAGACCGTCCCCGTCGTTTGCAGCTGGCCGCGGGCAGCATTCAGCGGGTAGCATTCAGCGGGTAGCGGGCAGCGTGTCAGTTGTTGTTGGGAAAGTATGATACTCGCCCGACACAAACCTAGCGTGCGGGATCAGCGACAATTCGGCCGATACAATCCCCCATCCCGATCCGCGCCGCGCCCTCGCGCTCGAGTACTCCTCGCATGATCACCTCATCTCCGTCGTGGAGAAATCTTCGCTCCTCGCCAGTGGGAAGGCTGAGTGGCACGGCGCCGCGCTGAGTCAGCTCCAGCAGGCAGCCCTGCGATGCCGCCTCGGGGCCTGAAACCGTTCCGCTGGCGAAGAGGTCGCCGGACTGCAGGTTGCACCCGCTACTGGTGTGGTGGGTCAGCATCTGAGCCGGCGTCCAGTACATGTCGCCAAGCGACGCGCGACTCACGCGATAAGGGCGCATATGCCCCTCGCGCATGAGCATCGACCGGATGTAGACCTCGATGTTGAGATCTATCCCGCCCTCGTTCTTGTCCTTCTCCGACCGGAGATACGGGAGCGGCGCCGGGTCGGTGCTCGGCCGGAAGAAGGCCGGCACCCTGTATGGCTCGAGGGCATCCATGGTCACGACCCACGGCGAGATCGTGGTCGCGAAACTCTTGGAGAGAAAAGGTCCAAGCGGCTGATACTCCCAGGACTGGATGTCTCTGGCCGACCAGTCGTTGACGAGACAGACTCCGAAGATCCGGTCCTCGGCTTCGTCGATGCGCACTGGCTCTCCGAGCGTGTTTCCCCTGCCGACGAAAAAGCCGACCTCGGCCTCGTAGTCGAGCATCGCCGACGGCCCGAACGATGGAGCCGACGCCGCCGAAGCGAGCGTCTGGCCTCGCGGTCGTATCACGGTTGTCCCGCTGAGAACGATGGAAGACGCCCGCCCATGGTACCCGATCGGGACGTATTTGTAGTTGGGCAGCAGTGGATTGTCAGGCCGAAAGAGCTTGCCGACGTTGGTTGCGTGATAGATCGAGGCGTAAAAATCAGTATAGTCGCCGATCTGCATCGGCATGTGCATCTCGGCATCGGCCATCGGTATGAGGGCGCGATCAGGAAGCGGGCGGATCCCGCCGGAATCAGGATCGCCGGCGAGCAGCTCGCTCAGGCGCGAGCGGAACTTCGAGAGAGAGTCCCGCGGTGACGCGGCCAGCGCATTGAGCGTTGAGTTGCCGCAGAGCCGCGCGACATCACGCGCCTCTTCCCTCCAGATATTCGCCTTGTCGCACTCGGACACGTCCACGATCTGGTCCCCGATTGCGACGCCGATGCGCCGGTCGGTTTGTCCTCTTCGCGAAAACACCCCGAACGGAAGATTCTGTATCGGGAAATCGGTGTCGTCGGAGTTTGCGGCCGCCACCCAGGAGCGCAGTGACGCGTCGTGCGTCTGATTAGGCATGCGCGGAAATTAGCGCAGTCAGCTCGTCCACGGGCTCACGGAATGAGCACGATCCGAACGATATGGCGAACCCGGTGCGGACCGCTCGCAGATTTGCAGCGTTCACGCGGTGGCCGCGCCAGGTGACGGCGTCCTCCGAAAATTCGAACGCCCGTCCGTCCGCTTCTTCCAGAACCTCGAGGATCGTCGATTCCGATTCTCCGCCACGAATTAGCGCGGCGGCGAGAAAGACATTGAGAAATCCGTACATCGTTCCCGCTTCGCTGCCCGCCTCGTAGGTGAGGTTGTATTTCCCGCGCACCGGGTGGTGCAGCCCGGCGGTAGCCTTGAAGGCGACGTTCTCCCTGGCGCACGCCGCGAGAAAGGACAGGATGTCGCGTGCCGGTGGAAAAGCGTCGCGGGTAATCCCTCCGGTTCTCACCTTCGCCCTTCCCCCTACGCGGGCGATTGCGCGCACCAGAGCCTCGACATCTCCGCCGAGCGGTACCTCGAAGTAGCGCTGGAAAAAGGAAGGGAGCCGCCGGTGGTGGGCGTCGATCTCCTCCGCAGTGCCCGCTTTCAGCTCCACCGCGTCGATGATCGCGTGCCCGTCAGCCGACCCCGACCAGTGGTGACAATTGAACCTGAGCATTTGCTCGGCGACGGCGGGGCTGGTCTCACCGACGAGCACGCTCAGGCGCCAGGGCTCGGACCCCTCTCCGCACGGCATCAGCTCGCTGGCTTCCGACTCGAATTCGGCGAGACGCCCGACGGGTACGATGAACCTGCCGAGCGCACCGCGATCCGGTCCGCCCAGATACTCCGCGTATCTCTCCACCGCGACGCGCATGGTTTCGCTCGCGGGCGGAAAGAGCCCCGCATAGTCGACCAGCCCGTCGAGCAGAATCTGGGCGGCGCTCAAATACCTTCCCGAGAAATCATCGGTGAAACATAAAACCGGGAGGCAAGAGAGATCAGCGATCCCTGAGCCTGCGCACGAACTTGAGTCCCGACCACGTCTCGTCCACCGCGCAGATCTTTACGTCGACCAGGCCGGCGGCGAGTCCGAATTCGCGGACGACACTCTCGGAGACGTCCGTTTGGATCTTCGCTGCCTTCTTTGGCCACGCGACCCACAGCATGCCGTTAGTCTCGAGCCTGTCCCTCAGGCGGGGAAAGTGCTTTCGCAGGTCGGCCTGGGTGCGCGTGAACAACATCGCGAAGTCCACCGTCCCCCGGAGCGCGGGCCGCGTTCCGGCGGGGAGAGGGCCGAGGGTCGACTCGAAGTCCTTCGGTGCGCCGACCAGGTGTATCCGCGCGCTGCCTTTTATTCCGAGCTTCTGGATTAACGGTGTTCCGGAATATCCGGCAGCCGGGACCGTCACACCTTCCTGGTGCCGCCCCGAATCAGCCGCAGAACGAGTAGCAGCACGACAGCACCGATGAACGCGACGAAGATAGTCCCGCCGAGTCCGCCGAGCGGCGTCGAGATTCCGAGGGTCGTGAACAGCCAGCCACCGACGAAGGCGCCGACGATCCCGATGACAATGTCGCCGATGATGCCGTAACCAGTTCCACCCATCACCAGCGATGCGAGGACCCCGGCGACGAGACCAACCACTATCCAGGCCAGTATGCTCATCGTTCTCTCCGTAAAGGTTGTGGAGCACGAACCTGTCGCTGTACAGCGCGTCCCGGCCCTAGCATAACGAAAAAGGGGCGCTCCGAACAGAGCGCCCCTTTTTGACGGAAGAGAGGTTGGCCTAGCGTATGTACTCGTAGGACTCGCTGTCCTCGATGTAGTTGATTCGAATCTGACCGCCCACCGAAGTGATAGAACCGTCTACAAATCGACTCTGACCCGGCGCGGATAGCGTGATGTCGTTGTCGAAGACCTCGTACGTTCCCGCGGATGAATACGTGCGATCCCGCGACTGTCCTCCCGTGGGAAACTCAGTGTAGTGGTTCGTCTCTACAAAAGTCCCGTCATTGTAGAGCACCAGAGTACCGTCATTAATTACGACCCTACCACCCGTTGGCAAGTTGGGACACTCTCCCGCCGCTGAACAGGTAATCGTCGCTGAGGGCATGCCTCTGCCCGCGAAGACTGTCAACTCATAGCTGCCGACTGCGTCATCAGACGGATCGAACGGATTGTTGCTGTCGCAGCTGCTAAGGAGCAGCGGCGCGACGGCGGCGACGCTCAGAAGCCGCATTACTCGTGTGGTGGGCATGTCTCCCTCGCGGTGACTGGTCAATTTTTGATTCCGGCTCGAAAGATTGAGACCGGCTTGTTCACAAACCGTTCCGAAAAACCCCTGGACCGTGGATTATTAGTTTCCCCTCGCCCCGATATGTTCCAACTACGAACCAGGGTTAAGATCTGTTGCATGCAGTCGCCGGCCGAGGCAGCAATGGCTGTCGCCGCCGGTGCCGATGCGGTCGGACTGGTGTCCAGGATGCCGAGCGGCCCGGGACCAATTTCCGAGAGCACCATCGCGGAGATTGCATCAACCGTACCTCCCGGCGTCGCGACCTTCCTGCTCACCTCGGAATCCACCGCGAGCGCGATCGTTGCCCAGCAGCGACGCTGTCGCGCAAACACGATCCAGCTCGTGGACGAAGTGGACCATGGTGCGCATGCCGCCCTGCGAGACGCCCTCCCCGGAATCTCGATCGTTCAGGTGATTCACGTCCGCGACCCCGGCTCGATTCGGGAGGCGATTGCGGTCGCGCCCGCGGTCGACGCGCTACTGCTCGATTCGGGAAACCCATCACTCGCGGTGAAGGAGCTGGGCGGCACCGGACGAGTGCACGACTGGGCGATCAGTCGCGCGATTCGTGAGGCGGTGCGGATACCGGTCTACCTTGCCGGCGGGCTCAACGCAGAAAACGTCCGCGCCGCGATCGCTCAGGTGGCACCGTTTGGAGTAGATGTGTGCAGCGGCGTGCGCTCTGGCGGGGCGCTGGACACGGCCAAACTCGCCGACTTCCTTAACGCCGTTCGCTCTCCCCCGGCCCGGTCGTGATCTCATTGGTTCGCGCGTAGCTCCACTCACCGCTCGCGCGGTGGCATTGGCCCTCCCCCGACGGTCGTCCGCCTAGTGTGTCTCGTTTTGCCTCGAGCGGCGAGCGTAGCTTTGCGGACCTGGTAGGTGGTCGCTACGGCAACGACGCCGCAAAACAGCGTCGGGGATAGCAGGTACCTCGTCGGCCTGCTATCCCAGCCAACCCGGCCTGAGCAAATTCAACTGATGCCGCTGTTCTCCCCCGCCTCCTCGGCACCACCGCCTCCCAGTCTCCGATTCCGTCGCGACCGCGCGGAGAGGATTCTCAACGGAGTGCGCGCGGCAGTCGTTTTTCTGTTGACGGCGGCGGCTCTCATGTACGCGCCGCACCTGTCGCCCGCGCTCAACCTCGTCAACGTGCTGGTTCTGGGGCCGACGCTGTTGTGGACGGTCGCGCAGTATCTCGTTTGGTACGGGCGTCCCGAGCTGCCCGGCTGGCTGTCCGCCGTAAATCCGGTCGTCGACGTGACAGCTGTGACGGCAATCATCGGCGGCTATGCTATCGCCCAATCAGGCGTCCTCGCGCTCCGCTCGCCGATCTTCCTCATGTACTTCGTCGTCCTTGCCGGCCGGCCGGTGGCGTCGTCGGTCCGGAAGGCGGCGTTCATATCGGCGCTCGCGGTCGCGGAATACGGTGGCCTGCTCCTCTGGCTGTGGGGCAGCAACCAGATCCCGCTGACGATGGATCCGATCGATGCGGTGGCGCTGGCGCGCATAACGCCTCTCGACGAAGCGGCAAAGCTGATCATGCTGTCCGTCTTCGGGTTCGTTGCGACCTACGCCACATCATGGGTCGAGCACCTCGTGCATGAGGCGAGCAAGGAATCCGGCGAGCGCCAGCGTGTTGTCACGCGCCTCGTGCAGGCCGAGCTCGACACGCTCAAGTTGCAGCTCAACCCGCATTTCCTGTTCAACGCTCTCAACAGCGCGATGGCGCTCATTGCTACGAACCCGGCGGCGGCGGAGCGAATGGTCTCGGAGCTGAGCGACTTTCTGCGCCTCGTCCTGACGACGTCGAGCGAACAGGAAGTCCCGCTCGAGCGCGAGCTCGGCCTGCTCGACCGCTATGTCGCAATTCAGCGCGTCCGGTTCGAGGACCGTCTCACTGTTTCGTGCAACATCGAGGAGGGAGTCCGCGGCGCGCTCGTTCCGAGCCTGCTGCTGCAGCCACTCGTCGAGAACGCGATCAGGCACGGAATCGGCCCGCGGGCCGGGGCCGGCTACGTGCAGGTTACGGCTCGCCGCGTTGGAGACAGGCTGTCGATCGCGATCCTCGACGACGGCGTCGGC
>JBGTEZ010000029.1:0-13704 GCA_041747535.1 Gemmatimonadaceae bacterium | reverse complement strand
AAAGATCAGCGAATCCGGATCGCCCGCTCCCAGAAAACGCGCGATCTCGATTCTTGCCCGGTGATAGCACTCGGTCGCCCGCACCGAGAGCGAATAGGCTCCGCGGTGTGGATTGGCGTTGCTCGTCTCGTAGAAATCGCGAATCGCGTCGAGCACCACCGTCGGCTTCTGCGACGTCGCCGCCGAATCCAGGTAGTGAAGTCCGGGGTTGTTAGCGAGAAGCGGGAAATCCGCGCGGAGCTTCATTTTCCGCCTGTCCCGATCTGGAAGGGCGCGCGCAGCTTCACTCGACCCTCGCCGCGGCAGGCTCGTACCGGGGTCCCTTCCGGTCGGAACGGGGGCCGATGAGAATCATCTCACCCTCGATCCTTACTGCGTAGACCGGTAGCGGGCTCTCGGCCGGACCCTGCCTGACCTCACCAGTCCGGCAGTCGTACCGCGCCCCGTGCCACGCGCACTGAAGCGTGCCGTCAGCAAGGACGTCACCCTCGGACATCGAAAAATGCTGGTGGGTGCAGATATCGCTCACCGCCGAAACCTCGTTCCGGTGCCGGATGAGGCACACGGCTTCGCCGCTCGAAAGGACCCGCTGCAGCGTCACTCCCTCTGGCAAGTCCTTAAGCGATCCCACCGGCTCGAATTCCCTCTCAGGCGCGGTCACTCGGGTCGTCCGCGGCTCCGTAACGGCGCGCGAACTGGTTGCTCTAATGTAGCAAAGACCGCGGCGATCAAAGGCCTCCCGGCCACGTAAGTGCTGATGAGACAAAAGGATAGATACGACGTCAGTCAGCTTGACTATCCCGACAGGATTACTTTAGATTGAATCTACGAAGGCAGTATCGAAACGCCAAGGAGTTGGGATGAGCTCGGCAATTGAGACGCTGGTAAACCGCGAATACGCGTACGGTTTCGTCACCGACGTCGAGACGGACACCGTCCCGCCGGGCCTCAACGAAGACGTCATCCGGCTGATCTCCCAGAAGAAGAATGAGCCACAGTTCATGCTGGACTGGCGGCTCAAGGGCTACCGTCGCTGGCTGACGATGAAGGAGCCGCACTGGGGCAACGTCAGGTATCCGCCGATCGACTACGACTCCCTCGTGTACTACTCGGCCCCCAAGAGCGTGAAACCGCTCCAGAGCCTCGACGAAGTCGACCCCGAGCTGCTCCGGACCTATGAGAAGCTCGGCATCTCGCTGACGGAGCAGAAGTTCCTCGCCGGCGTCGCCGTCGATGCGATCTTCGACAGCGTTTCGGTCGGCACCACGATGAAGGAAGAGCTCGCCAAGCACGGCGTCATCTTCTGCTCGTTCGGCGACGCGGTGCAGAACCACCCCGAGATCGTCGAGAAGTACCTGGGCTCGGTGGTGCCGCACAGCGACAATTTCTACGCGGCGCTGAACGCCGCCGTATTCAGCGACGGATCGTTCGCGTACGTGCCAAAGGGTGTGAAATGCCCGATGGAGCTGTCCACCTATTTCCGCATCAACAGCGCGAACACCGGCCAGTTCGAGCGGACGCTGATCATCGCCGACGAAGGCGCGTCGGTGAGCTATCTCGAGGGGTGCACGGCGCCCAAGCGCGATACGAATCAGCTCCACGCCGCAGTCGTCGAGCTGATCGCGCTGGACAACGCCTCGATCAAATACTCGACGGTCCAGAACTGGTACGCGGGCGACGCCGAAGGAAAGGGCGGCATCTACAACTTCGTCACCAAGCGCGGCAAGTGCGCCGGCGTCAACTCCAAGATCTCGTGGACGCAGGTCGAGACCGGCTCGGCGATTACGTGGAAGTATCCGAGCGTGATTCTCCAGGGCGACAACTCGGTCGGCGAGTTCTACTCGGTCGCGGTCGTCAACAAGAAGCAGCAGGCGGATACCGGCACCAAGATGATCCACATCGGCAAGAACACGAAGTCGACGATCGTGTCGAAGGGGATCTCCGCCGGTGAGGGCAACAACAGCTATCGCGGGCTGGTGCGTGTCCTGCCAAAGGCGGAGAACGCGCGCAACTACACGCAATGCGATTCGATGCTGATCGGCAACCGCTGCGGTGCGCACACGTTTCCGTACATCGAGGTCCAGAACAGCACCGCGACGCTGGAGCACGAGGCATCGACTTCCAAGATCGGAGAGGATCAGATCTTTTACTGCAAGCAGCGCGGGGTGAGCGCCGAGCACGCGGTGTCGATGATCGTGAGCGGATTCTGCCGTGAAGTGTTCAAGGAGCTGCCGATGGAGTTCGCGGTCGAGGCCCAGCAGCTGCTCGGCATTACTCTCGAAGGGTCCGTCGGTTGATTTCCAGATCTCTGCGCGGTGAGTGGGCGGGTCAGGTCACTTTGTCGGCGTACTCGCTTACACGCATCGAGCCTCGCTGCCCGCTGTCGCGGGCAAAGCGCGCGAGTCTCTTGCTACGCGAGAACGCCTCCGACGTGACCTGACCCACCCGCTCACCACAAGTATCGGTGAATCGACCGACGATTCGGGAGCGAGTTCGCGCAGGCTGGACCTGGCTTCGCGGCGGGCCAAGGACCCCCGGGTATCCGTTCACCGCCAATTGGACGCTCTTCAGTCAGTTCGTGTATGCGGTTCAAACAACACTCAATCACTGGTTTCGTGCTCGAAATAAATGATCTGCACGCCGGCATCGGCGACAAGGCAATTCTCAGGGGAATCAACCTCCGCGTCGGCGCCGGCGAGGTTCACGCCGTCATGGGGCCGAATGGCTCGGGCAAGAGCACGCTGGCCCAGGTGCTGGCGGGGCATCCGTCGTACCAGGTGACGAGCGGAACCGTCACCTACCGCGGGCAGAATCTGCTCGAGATGGACGCCGAGATCCGCGCCCAGAACGGGATATTTCTCGCGTTCCAGTATCCGGTCGAGATACCCGGAGTCTCGATCGCCTACTTCCTGCGCTCGGCGTACAACGAGATCCGGAAGGCGAATGGTAAAGAAGAGGTCGATCCGCTCGAGTTCCTCGACCTCGTCGATGAAAAGCTCAAGCTCGTCGAGATGGATCAGGCGCTGTTGAGCCGCTCGGTCAATCAGGGATTCTCGGGCGGAGAGAAGAAGCGAAACGAGATCTTCCAGATGGCCGTGCTCAATCCGCGCCTCGCGATTCTGGACGAGACGGATTCGGGCCTCGACATCGATGCGCTCCGCGTCGTCGCTGAAGGTGTCAACAAGCTGCGAACACCTGAGAACGCAACGATCGTCGTCACGCACTATCAGCGTCTCCTCAACTACATCGTCCCTGACTTCGTGCACGTTCTCTCCGGGGGGCGCATCGTGAAATCGGGCGGCAAGGAGCTGGCGCTGGAGCTCGAGGAAAGGGGCTACGACTGGCTTCTGACGGCGGGGGCAGCTGCTTGAACGAAGCACCAGCCAGGAAGGCCGCGCGTCCGAACATCGCCGGCGAGCGCAAGAGCGCTGATGCGCCGGCGATTCAGGGGGCCGCGCCCTTGGCCGCGTTTCGCGCCGATTTCGACCGGCAGCCCGAGGCCATAGACTGGGTTAGCGCGCTGCGCCAGCGCGGTATGTCGCGCACCGAAGCACTCGGATT
Source organism: Gemmatimonadaceae bacterium (assembly GCA_041747535.1). GTDB lineage: Bacteria > Gemmatimonadota > Gemmatimonadetes > Gemmatimonadales > Gemmatimonadaceae > UBA4720. The sequence continues at coordinate 10,143 of JBGTEZ010000029.1, read as the reverse complement.
TCCCACCACCAAGAACGAAGACTGGCACTTCACCAGCGTTGCTCCGATCGCCGAGCGGGCGTTCCGTGTCGCCGCGATCAGCGCGAGCGGTGTTTCGTCGGAGGGCAGCACCGCGGGTATGGTCGCGCGTGCCGACCTCGCGCGATTCACGTTCGGAGAACGGCAATGGCACACGCTGGTATTCGTGAATGGCGAATTCGCCGAGGATCTCTCGTCGTATGCGGGACTGGGGACGGGCGTTCGGGTGAGCAGCCTGGCGCGCGCGCTCAAGTCCGGAACCGGCCGTCCCGAGCGACATCTCGGCAAGATCGCCGAGTTCGACCAGCATTTTTTCACGGCGCTCAACACTGCCTTCATTCGCGATGGCGCATTCATCGAGATTCAGGCCGACGCGGTCGTCGAGCAGCCGATCCATCTCATCTTCGTCTCCGAGGGGTACGGCGAGTGTGTGTCGCACCCGCGAAACCTCATCGTGGCGGCGCGAAATTCCCGCGCCACCGTGATAGAGAGCTACGTATCCATTCGCGACAGCGTCTATCTGACCAACGCGGTTACCGAGGTATCCGTTGGTGAGGGCGCGCGCCTCGACCACTACAAGATGCAGCGGGAGAGCGAGAAGGCGTTTCACGTCGGAACGACACAGGCGCGACAGGCGTGCGACAGCCGGTTCCATTCCTTCTCGCTGGCGGTGGGCGGCGCGCTGGCGCGGACGAACATCTATACGTCGCTCGATGGCGAAGGCGCCACCTGCACGCTGAACGGACTCTATCTCGCCGACGGAACGCAGCACATCGACAACCAGACCAGCATCGAGCACATCGCGCCCAACTGCCCGAGCCACGAAGTGTACAAGGGCGTGCTCGACGGCCGGTCACACGGCGTGTTCAACGGCAAGGTCTACGTCCATCCCGAGGCTCAGAAGACCGACGGCAAGCAGAGCAACAACAACCTTCTGCTTTCGCCGAATGCGCGGATCGACACCAAGCCGCAGCTCGAGATCTTTGCCGACGATGTGAAGTGCACGCATGGCGCGACCGTCGGCAGGCTCGACGACATGGCGATGTTCTATCTGAACAGCAGGGGAATCGGCGCTGATCGCGCGCGGACGTTGCTTACCTACGCGTTCGCTGCGGATGTCCTTGAGAAGATCGAGCTCGAGCCGCTCAAGAAGGAGCTCGAGGAGATGGTGCTGGCGAGATTCGCGGGGTCGGCGGCAGCGCAGGAGCCGCAGAAACTTCAATTGCACTGACACGCTACCCGCTGGCCGCCGTCCGCTCTAGGCTGCCAGCTCACTACGTGGGGACGCCACTAGTGCGGTGAAGGACAAACGCAGCTGCAGGATGTAACCGACGAGACAGGTGCGGGATCAGCGGTACGAGAAGTCAGTGCCGTAGGCGGCGGGCAGCAAACAGCGGATAGCGGGCCGCGGGTAGCCTGTCAGTGAGTTGTTGGCTCTACCGACCGAGCAGGTAAAGGATCACCACGATCACCATCACCGCCATGACGATGACATTCGTCGGCACTTTCCGCGGTGAATCGGGGTCGAGATCACCGGCGAGAATCGGATGCTTGATCGTGTTGCGTCTCGTCCCGATGTCCTTTTCGCGCTTCGCCGCGCCCGCGGGCTCGATCACCGAAACCCCAAGCGGGAGTCGCTTCGTCGTGAACGTGAGGATCGCCGATCCGACTTCGACCTTGTCGCCCTCGGCCAAAGCCCGCGGCTCTACGAGCGTGGCGCCGTTGACGGTCGTCGGATTCACGCCGCAAGGATGCAGCACGAACTTGCCATCCTCCGCGCGCAGCTCGGCATGGTTGCGCGAGACCGCTGGCTCGCGGATGAGGATATGACTCGATGCATCGCGGCCGATCGTCAGCAATGAGTCCCTGACGGGATAAGCGCGGCGCTCGAACTCGTATATGAGATGGGCGCTGTCATCGCCCGGAGCCTGTAGGGCCATTTATTCTCCGTGCTTAATTGACGAACGAGGCCTCGGACAAGCCACATCTGTCCATCCAGTTGGGACGGGGGGACTCGAAGCCGGAGCCATCTCCTCGTATTTTATCGCCAACCAACACTTTCAACTCCACGGAGGGGGCATGGCGACGAAACTCGAGAAGGTCCTGAAGCGCGAGATCACCATCGATGGCAAGGCCTACATGGTCGCGATCTCACCCGAAGGGCTGAAGGTAACCCAGAAGGGATTTCGCAGAGGGCAGGAGCTGAGCTGGCGCTCGATCGTGAGCGGTGAGGCCGAGATGGGTCAGCAGCTCAAGTCTTCCGTCAACGCCGGCGACGACTCAGGCGAGTAGTGCGCCGCTAAGGCGAGCTCGGCGCGTCGGAAAGGTGCTCCTGAACGATCACCCACCGGCCGCCGCGCCTGGCGAAGATCGCGGTCCATGCTCCACCGAGCAGGTGAAGCCTTCCCTGCGGAGTCGTGTGCGGAATCTGATAGGTGCTCGTCATCGCTGCCGCGTCTGGTGACAGCACGTCGATGGTCATGGAAGTCCATTCCCACCTGGGCTTCTGCATGTTGCTCCCGACATAGGTCCAGAATGTCCTGACCTGCTCCTCGAGCTGAGCGCGCGTGCGAACGACGCTGCCCGCGCTCGCCGATACCAGGCTGTCATCGGGATAAAGGCTCATCAGGCTCGCAACCGGGTCTGGTTTCGACAAGTCGTAGGCCGATACGACGAGCTTCTTCAGAGAATCGGCGATAGCCGTCTTCTCCGATTGAGTCAGCTCGGCATCGCGAGTCGTTGAACAACCGGCGCCGGGTAGCGCTACCAGCGCGATCGCAAGGGCGCATGACCACCTGCGAACGTTGCGAAGCCTCATGCGACCAGTGACGATCTATGAACGATGCGAAGCATGCGGCGAACGTACCCTCCGGCCGCCCGCAGGACAAGAAACTCCGTCCTCGCGCTCGCATCGCGTGTCCGGAAAGCTGGACACGGGGTGTCACCGCCGGATGACAGGGGGTGAAGCTTCCCCGCGTCGACCCCCGCATTCGCGGGCTAACCCCTGGCTCATGCGTTGCCACTATAGACGGCGCCAGCGAGATCCATTAGTCCGACGCTGGTAGGCCGTTGCGGTATCGTCATTCCCTTCCGAGGGAAAGGAGCAGCACATGAGAAAGAGCTACCTGTTGATCGCCAGCGCCGGTGTCGCCATCCTGTCCGCTTGCGGCGGTGGGAGCAACACCGCGGTCAACGCCGATCTCCAGAAGGACCTCGAGCTGGCGTCTGCGGACGAAGGAATCACGCTCGGCAACAGTGCGGTCACCTCGAGCCAGCAATTTGTCTCGTCGATCGAGAGCACGAGTCCTCCGGCTCGCGAGGTCGCCAAATCGGCGCCGGTCAAGCGCTACAAGCCGGCTCGGAAATCACCGCCCAGGGTAGCTCAGACCGTAGCACCAGCCGACGTGAGCCAGCCAGAGCCCACCCAGGTTGCGAGCATGCCGGTCGACAAGATCGAGATGGACGTCCCGATCTCGCCGCGGCCACAGCCGATCGCGGTTTCCTACCCGAGCGGTGAGTCGTCTGTGGGTAGCAACGGCGGCTCAGCCACTGGCGCTGTCATCGGGACGATTTTCGGCGCGGTCATTCGTGGCGGCGTTGTCGGTGATGATCACTGTGACCCGCGCCGCACCGGCCGTGGTCGCGGAACCACCATCTCGATCAACAATCGGATGCCTTTCCCGGGTCGCTCTGGTCTCGGTCGGGTTGCGGTCGGACGCTCCGGTGGAGACATCACGCGTCGCTTTCCCCACTAGGCACCTGTAGAAAAGGGGGATGCGACTGGGAAGTCGCATCCCCCTTTTTTCTTTTCAGAGACAACAATCATGCACAGCATTCTCTTCAGAATCTCCACTCCAGCTCTCTTCGCGGTCGCCCTTACCCTCGGTGCGTGCAAGCGCGGAGATTCTCCCGAAGACGTGTTGGCGAAGGACAGCACTCTGACGCGTGATCTCGCGCTGGCCAACGCCGACACGGCAGCCCAGCCCGAGCTCAGGGACGTCCCCGTGACCACCGCACCGGTGGTGAGCGATGCGGCGCCCGCACCCCGGGTCACGCCACGCGACAGAGCTTCCGAGATTCTCACCCCGCGTAGAGAGTCCCGCCCTGCCGTTGCAGCTCCCCGTCAGACACCACCGTCGGTCGAGTCCACGCCGGTTCCTGCGAACACCACTGCCAGCGGCAATACCGTCACGGAAGGCGAGAAAGGTGGAGAGGCCGCTGTCGGCATGATCGCCGGTGGCTCCGAGATCTCCCTCTATTCCGGACAGCGCGTGTGCACGAACACATATGCGGTGGGTGATCGCTTCACTGCGAGCGTCGCGGAATCGGTGCAAGGCTCCAACGGCGTGTCCATTCCGGCCGGTGCGACCGCGGTGATCGAGATCACGTCGGTAAAGCGGAGCAATAACGCCAACGACAACATTGAGCTCGAGCTCGCCGTTCGCTCCATCGCGTTCAACGGCAAGACCTATCCGGTGAATTCGACCGTGACCTACGCCCAGGTGGACAAGGTGCGTGATGCGAGCACCAGCGACGACGCGAAAAAGGTCGCGACGGGCGCAGTCATCGGAGCGATCGCGGGCCAGATATTCGGCAAGCGCACCAAGTCGACGGTGATCGGGGCAGCGACGGGCGCCGCTGCCGGTGCCGTGGTCGCGGGTGCGACCGGGAAGTACGACGGCTGCGTGCCGAGTGGCGGGCGCATCTCGTTGACTCTCAGCGAGGCGATGGTCGTCCAGTCGGAGTAAAGACCAGGCTACTCCTCGAATATCTCCTCGATTTTCTGGCCGAACAGCCGCGCGATTCTGAACGCGAGCGGCAGACTCGGATCGTAGCGCCCGGTCTCGATCGCATTCACCGTCTGACGCGAGACGTCGAGCTTGTCGGCGAGATCCGCCTGACTCCAGTCACGTTCCGCCCGCAGAACGCGGAGCCTGTTCTTCACTGGTAGCGTCTGGCCGCGATCCATATCCCAAACAGGTAAAACACGATCACGAACTGCCACACGTGCCGATAGCTCCAATCGGCGGGATTGAGATCCATTACGAGTTGCAGAAGTCCGAGTGTCATCACGAGCAGGAGCGTCAACGGATAGGCGAACGCGAGCGCCTCGAGCTGAATCCGACGCTGCAGCTCGTCCATCTGCCTGATGTCGGTGATGAAGAAGTAAAGAAATAACGCGGCAGGGATGACTGGGGTGAGTACAATCGCAATCAGAGCGGGCCTCGAGAAGCTGTCTGGAGACTCAACCGCCGCGCGGACGCCAAAATAGGAAAAGAGCCAGACGGTACCCCAGATCACCGACCCGGATTTCCAGATACGTCGCTTTTCCTGTGACATTCTCGACTCCCAATGAGGTCAAAGGGAGTGTAAAGCTCACTTGTCGATATGTCAAGATACCTTTACATATCCACCAGCACGTTGGGCGTTTTGCCTAACCGTAGAGCGTTTTTCCGTAAGAACGGGCCAACGCAAGACGGCTGCGCGAAGCGCAAAACGCGCTTCTCATGCTGATGGAGGGGCACTGATGAGCGCTATTACAGAAGAGCTCCACCGCCCTCCCTGCGCATTACATTGATACCGAGACAGGGGTGCCACGCCGATCTTTCCGTGCCCGCCTAACGGGCCGCCGGCGCGGCTGAGAAAGTCCCTCAGAACCTGATCCGGTTAGTACCGGCGTAGGGAGTCGAAATGATGGAAGCACGTACGCAAGGAGCCACCGGCTCGGTTGCACGTACGCAAATGCTCTACGCACGGCGTGGGGAAATCACCGACGCGATGCGATTCGTGGCCGAGCGTGAGGAGCTGTCGCCGGAGCTGGTGCGGGCCGAGGTCGCAATCGGGCGGCTGATCATCCCGGCCAACGTTCATCACCTCGCGGGCGCGCTCGAGCCGATGGCAATCGGCAAGGTCTCGCGCGTGAAGATCAACGCCAACATCGGAAATTCCGCCGTATCGTCCGACATCGATGGCGAGATCGAGAAGCTGAACATCGCCGTCAAATACGGAGCCGACACGGTGATGGATCTCTCGACCGGCGGCAACATCGACGGGATTCGCCGCGCGATCATCGCCGCTTCGCGCGTGCCGATTGGAACGGTGCCGATCTACCAGGCAGTGCAGGGCGGCCCCGACGGAAAGTGGGACAAGCAGCTCGAGGAGCTCACCGCCAACGATCTGCTCGACATGATCGAGCATCAGGCGCGGCAGGGCGTCGATTACATGACGCTTCACGCCGGCATTCTGTTCGAGCATCTGCCACTCGTTCATGGACGCATCACCGGCATCGTCAGCCGCGGCGGCTCGCTTCACGCCGTCTGGATGATGGCGCACCGCAAGCAGAACCCGCTGTACGAGCACTTCGACGAAGTGCTCGAGATTCTCCGCGAGTACGACGTAACGGTCTCTCTTGGCGACAGTCTCCGGCCCGGCTGCATCGCCGATGCCAGCGATCGCGCGCAATTCGCGGAGCTCGACACCCTCGGTGAGCTGACGCGTCGCGCGTGGGCGCGCGATGTACAGGTGATGGTGGAAGGTCCCGGCCACATTCCGATGGATCAGATCGAGATGAACGTCCGTCGCATGAAGGAAGTCTGCAGCGAGGCACCGTTCTATACCCTCGGGCCCCTCGTCACCGACATCTCTCCCGGCTACGACCACATCTCGAGCGCAATCGGAGCCGCGATGATCGGGTGGTTCGGATCCGACATGCTCTGCTACGTGACCCCCAAGGAGCACCTGGGACTTCCGAATGCGGAAGACGTCAGGCAGGGTGTCATCGCCTACAAAATCGCGGCGCATTCGGCCGATGTCGCGCGCGGCAGAAAGGGCGCGCGCGATCGCGACGACGCGCTTTCACGCGCACGGTATGCGTTCGACTGGAAGGAGCAGTTCCGCCTGAGCCTCGATCCGGAGCGGGCGCAGGAGTATCATGACGAGACGCTTCCCGCCGAGTATTTCAAGAGCGCGGAATTCTGCGGGATGTGTGGTCCCAAATTCTGCTCGATGCACCATTCGAAGACCATCGAGGAAGGAATCGCGAAGATGGCTGAAGAAATGTTGCAGGGTGCTGAACCAGCTCGACCCGAGCTTGCAGGTGCCGCCATTGTCTGACGCGATGCTTGCTCGTTCGCTGGTGCTCGGTTGCGTTGTCGCGACCGCGTGCGTGAACCTGCGCACGCCCACCGACTCCTCCGAGGGGAGGCTTCCTGCTGTCATCGTGACGACACCGGAAGGACGGTCGGCGCCGCCACGAGGGGCTACTCACGTTTCCAGTCCGAATCCCGCCATGCCGGTGCGTCCGGTGATGCTCGGCGCGGACTCCGCGTACTTTCGCGCATACCCGCTGATGGTCCCGGTCGAGGGGATCGAGTCCCGGAGCCTCAGAGACACGTTTCACGAGCAGCGGGGGGGCGGGCGTATTCACATGGCGACCGACATCCTGGCCATGCGGGGAACGCCGGTGCTGTCGGCGTCTGACGGGCGAATCATCAAGCTCGCCAACGGCGGCGCGGGAGGAATCACGATTTACGTTGCCGACGCGAGCGGACGCTTTCTCCACTACTACGCGCACCTCGCGGGTTACGCGCCCGGAGTCAAGGAAGGCCTGCAGGTCAGGGAGGGCCAGGTGATCGGATTCGTCGGAACGACCGGCAATGCTCCACCCAACACGCCGCATCTTCACTACCAGGTGATGCGCAGCGACAAGGACTACTGGAACGGAACGCCGATCGATGTCCGCCCCTTCATGACCAGGCCCGGGAAAATGCGGCAGTGAAAGGAAAGGAGCGAGCGGAGCTGAGGGCGGAGGCTCACCACCTCAACCCGACCGTGCACGTCGGACAGCACGGGCTTACTCCGAATCTGATCAGCTCTCTGGACGATGCTCTGCGCACGCGGGAGCTGGTGAAGGTGAAGCTGGGAAACAAGGACGAGGTCAAGCCGAAGGACGCCGCGAACGCCCTGGCGCTCGCCACCAACTCGGCGGTCGTTCAGGTAGTCGGCCATACGGCAACGCTCTTTCGGGAGAACCCGGAGCTGCTGAAAAAAGCGGGCGGGCTTCCGCCGTGGCGAAGATAGACCTGAGCGGTCTATTTTTCGCAACGGATCGCCGCACTACAGGAGCGACATGCCCTACGTAATAACCGAAGCCTGCAAGAATACGAAAGACCGCGCCTGCGTCGACGTGTGTCCAGTCGACTGCATCTACGAGGGGCCCGACCAACTCTACATCCACCCCGATGAATGCATCGATTGCGGGGCGTGCGAGCCGGAGTGCCCCGTCACGGCGATCTTTCCGGAGGAAGACGTTCCCGGAAACCTGAAGGAGTTCATCCAGATCAATCGCGACGTATTCAAGAGCGATACTCCACCGGGCAGGCCCAACCGGTAGCGACGCCGGGGGGCTTCCCGCTCCTCGTCGTTCGCCGGATGCTGATCCATGAGCCACCTTTCCCTGACATGACTTCGCGCGTCGAAAGCGGCAGAAACGGGATGCCCAGGGTGCTCCTCACTCACCCCTCGGGCGGAACCGCCGAGATTTATCTCAACGGGGGCCACACCACCTCGTGGATTCCTCCGGGCGGCACCGACGTCCTGTTCATGGGCAAGACCGCGGCGTTCGCCCCCGGGGATCCGATTCGGGGCGGAATTCCAGTGGTGTTTCCGCAATTCGCGAACACCGGGCCCCTTCCGCAGCACGGCTTCGCGCGGAAGAGCGAATGGAAGGTGGCCGACGAGGACGAAGCGTCCGATCAGATGAAGGTCAAGCTCGTCCTGCAGGACGATCACCGGACACGCGAGCTCTGGGATCACCACTTTCGCGCCGAGCTGTCGGTTTCCCTCGGCGAGCAGTCACTCGAGGTCAAGCTCGATGTCAGCAACATTGGCGACGATCACTTCGCGTTCACCGCCGCGCTGCACACCTATATCGCCATTGCGGACATCCGCGAGACCGTGGTACGCGGGCTCACCGGCAAATGGTACATCGACAAGACGCAGGGCGGCATCGAGATGAAGGACGAAGCCAGGAAGCTCACCGTCGCCGATGAGATGGACCGCGTGTACCTCGGCGCGCCGAAGAAGATAGAGGTCGACGACAGAGGGAACTCGCGGCGCATCGAAGTGCGCTCCGCGGGCTTCAAAGACGCGGTGATATGGAATCCATGGGCCGAGAAGGTGACCGGTTTCATCGGGCTCGACAACGACGATTACACCCGGATGATCTGCGTAGAGGCGGCGCAGATCGGGTCATCGGTCAAGCTGAAGCCGAGCGGCTCGTGGAGCGGATCGCAGACGCTGAGCGTGCTTTGAGATGCGCTTGTTCCGGCAGTCCGCGTTCAGTTGGAAGTGTGACAGCTGCGGCGTCTACTTCAGCGCCGGAAAGGGCGGAGTATGCCGGTCGTGCAAACGCGCGCTATGCGCTGATCACCTATATGAGTCCGTCCTCGAGCGATTGAAAAGCTCGTTCTCGGGTGCGGGGACTACGTGCCCGGAGTGCCGTCGACGCGCAGGCGGCTCTTGATGTAAAAGGCGAGTATCAGCACCGCGTACTGAAGGAACGTGCTGAGCTCGCTCTTCCATGCTTCCGCCCAGTTGTGCTCACCCCGCGGCGCATCTTCACCCGGCGGTCGCGGCAGCCACCGCGGGGTCTCGTTCTTGTACTCGATGTACTCGCGCCCGAAAGTCGATTCGAGAACTCCCTCTTCGTAGCGGACGATCAGCTCGTACTCGATCGCAAACAGCACGATCGCGATCGGCAGAAACCAGAGCACGCCGGAGATGGCGACGAATCCCATCCAGATCAGGAAGTTGCCGACGTAGAGCGGATTTCTGCACCAGGCGAAGATGCCGTAGGTCACCAGCCGCTGGACGTTGCGCGAGCGGCGGCGCGTCACACTGCCGGCGGCGGCGACACCGGCGAGGCGGATCGCTTCACCGATGACGATCAGAGCGAGGCCGATCCCCCATTGAAACGCCGACATCGACCCGGGCGCCACGAGTGGAACGCCGAGGAAGATCAGCGGGAGCCATCCGCGGTGGCGGAACAGCGTCGCCCCGATGCGAGCGGCGAGAGACTGCTCGGCCGCGCTTACCCGTGCCGCCGGATCAGCCCCGGCGACGGCA
>JBGTEZ010000028.1:0-1690 GCA_041747535.1 Gemmatimonadaceae bacterium | reverse complement strand
CCGAACCCACCCGTGTAGCCAACGCGGCCGTCGATCGTGATCGCGCGCACGTGCGAGCGATTCGCCGTCTTGTGAAGCGTATACCACTTGAGCGGGCGCAGCTTCACCACTTCGACGCCTGCAGCCTTGAGTCCGTCGATCCATTCATCCTTTAGCGGACCAGCACCGAAGGCATCGAGGAGGAGCAGAACTCTCACCTTGGCCCGTGCTCGCTCAGTAAGGTATTTGGCCATCGTGTCGGCGACGGCTCCTGGTTGGCAGAAATAGAGCTGTACGGTAATGGTTCGCTGTGCCGACGCGAGATCCTTCCACAATCGCGGATATGTGCCGTCGCCGTTGAGCAGAATCTCGACGCTGTTACCGGTTTCGATGAGCGTGTTGGCAAACAGCTCGATCGTATGGGCGAATAGCGGATCCGTGACTGTCGGCGGCCCTCCCTGATCGCCCTCGGCAATTACGCTCGTCACCGGCGTGTCCCGCGTCACCGACAGGATGCCGATAAGCGCCAGGATCAGAGCGATCAGAATAAGTGCCGCGATTGCGATGTACTTGATCAATGGGATATTCTCACTGTATGACCTACGTGGCCCGTCGGAGGATCGCGACGCGAGCTATCGTCCTCGACCGGTCGTTGGAGTCGCTCCCTGTTTTTCGACTTAGCGACTCCGCCGAGGACTCGGCAATCTCATTTTCGCCTGAAAGCGGCGGCAGGTGGCGCGTGCTGCCCACACCAGGCGACCGGCTCCCGGGCACTTTCGACCAGGATGTCTACATCGAGCTCCTGCACCGCTATCACGAGGCAGGATCTCCCGAAGACGGTGTCGTGACATTCACACTTCATGCCTTTCTTCGCTCCATTGGGCGCCGCGTGGATGGCAGAACCTACGAACAGCTGCGCTCGGCGCTCACGAGGCTGGAGCGAACGACCCTTGAATCTAGTGGAGTCTACATCGCAGCCGGAGATGCTCAACCGGTAGAAGCACAGTTCACCATCCTCTCCGCGGTTGCGATCGCGCGTCGGCGACTGGCCGAGCGCGAGCAGTTCACCCTGTTTCCGGTTCTCACCGCCTCGGAGCCCGGCGACGCGCGCGTGACCATCGCCCCCTTCATCCGGGCGAACATCGCTGCGGGATACACGGTCACTTTATCCGCGGCCCACTATATGTCTCTGACCAATCCCGTCGCCCGGCGACTGTACCGGCTGCTCGAGGTCGCGAGAGAGGAGGGAATGGTGACGTGGCGGGTTCCCCTGACTTCGCTGGCCGCCCAGCTGCCCCTCACCCAGCGCTACCCGTCCCACCTGCAGCGGGTGCTGCAGCCCGCCCATGAGATGCTCCTGGCCGCCGGACTGCTCCGGGATGCGACCTTCAGACAGCTTAATCGCGACTGGTTCGTGGACTACGTTCTCGCTTCCAGGGCCGCGTGAATCCCCGTAACCCGCCACCGTTTTGAGCGTCAAGGAACACTGCCCACTGCGGCGCGTATCTAGTAGGTTAGGAATGTCCCCCAATATCCATCAGACCTGAATGTCCAGATCCCCGAAAAGCGTTCTCATCGGCCTCGCCTTCATCCCGATCCTGGCGGGAGGCTTCGTCTTTCAGCAGCAGAGCACCCAGCAAGGTGCCCGTCTGCTCGACCAGGTGCTCAACATCGTCTCGAGCCGCTTCGTCGATACCGTCGATGCCGCGAC
>JBGTEZ010000027.1:0-2361 GCA_041747535.1 Gemmatimonadaceae bacterium | reverse complement strand
CGCGCTGGGACCGAGCGTCATGGACGTGAAAAGCTTACCAAGCTGCTGATTCAGACCGTATACCACAGTGCCGGCGCCGAATGGCAGCACCAGCCGCAGATGCTCCCGGATCAGGGCCATGTCGAGGGTGACGGTGAATAGGCGTCGCGAAGAAAACCAGCAGAGCAGGACCAGGAACTTGCACGCTTCGAAGATCACGAGTGCCGTAACGATGGCTTCCACGTTGCGCGTCACGTAGCCGACGGCCATGGCTACGGTAATCTTGATCGCGCTCTTCGCCGTGCTGTAGTACAGGACGTAATCGGAGCGCTTTTTGGCGAGCCAGTACGATTCTACGAAATCGAGATTCAGGAAGAAGAAAACGTAGAGCAGCAACGGCTCGGCGAAATCGAAGCTGGCCTTGGCAAAGACGATATGGCGGGTGGCGTAGATGATGCCCAAGCCGAGCGCCGAGCTCGCAAAGATGAACAGGGCGGTCTGGGTGACGTATTTCCGCTCGTTATCGGGGTCTTTCGGGATGAAATACAGGATGCTCGTTTTTACGGAAAACCCCAGCACCGTCGCCAGGGCAATGGCGTAGACGACGAACTCGCGGTACTGGCCGTAGGCGTGCTGGTCCAGGATGCGGACGAATACTATCGGGCTGACGAGCAGTATGGCGTAGTTCGCGACCCGGGCGAATGCGAGTACCAGGAACCGCGATATCGAAGAGGACACCTTGGAATTCTCCCTCAGGACGGGCATGGCACCTGCCCAGATCGGGGCAGTCGCTGCTTAGCAAGTTCGATACCGACTATCGAGCGGCGTCCGCTTCATCGTTCGAGGAAACCGTTGACGGCAGCGAGGTCGCTGCTCGTGAGGGTACCGGCGGCAAACTTCAGACGCAGCGTGTCCAACAGGTAGTTGTAGCGCGCCCGTGCGTAGTCGCGCCGCGTCCTGAACAACGCCTGCTCGGTGACGACGACATCGACGGCCGTACGCGTGCCCACCTCCAACCCGGCCTGAGTAGAGGACACCGAGACAATGCTGGACTGCACCGCCTGCTTCAAGGCCTTGATGCGGCTGATCCCCGACACGACGCCGAGAAAGGCCACGCGGGTCCGCCGATAGCTCTCCCGGCGCGCCTGTTCCCTTTGTTCGATGGCCTGCTGATGTCGCTCCGCGGCCTCGCGGGTCTGCGAAACGACCGCGCCGCCGGAGAAGATGGGCACGGCCAGCTCGAGGCCGATGGCCGTTCCATCGATTTCCACGTTGCCGAACCGGCCGCCGCTCGTGTCAAAGCCATGGCTCCCCACGAGGTCGAGCGTCGGGAAATGGCCGGCCGCCTGGCGATCGATCTCCTCGCGGGCGGTATCGACCGCCGCGCTGGCGGCGGCGACGCGGAGGTTCTGCACCAGCGCCTGGTCGGCCCACGCCGCGATATCCGCGGGCTCGGGGCTCAGCAGCGGGATCTGCTCCCTGAGCTTGGCGATCGCGCCCGGATCCTCGCCGATCACCTCGTGCAAGGCCTCACGCGCATCGTCGAGCAGATTCTGGGCTTCGATCTCTTGGGCCACGGACAGGTCATAGCCCGCCTGCGCCTCCTCGACGTCGGTGATCGCGATGAGGCCGACCTCGAAGCGCTGGCGCGTCTCTTCCAGTTGTCGCCGCAGCGCCGTCAACTCAGCCCCCGCGAAGTCCAGGTTGTCCGCCGCCCCGAGAAGTGCGAAATAGCGTTCGCTCAGTCGCACTATCAGCTCTTGGTAGACCGCATCGGTCTCGTGCTGCGCCTGACGGATCCGGCTGTCCGCTTGTTTGAGCCGGATGAATCGATCGCGGTGATAGAGCGGTTGCGTCACGTTCAGGCTGTAGCCGCCACTGGTGAAGGTAAAGTCCCCGCCCTCGAAGCCATCGACGCCCGCCGGGGTCGTCCCTTCCGGCGTCGTCACTTGCTGAAAGTTACGCGCGACGTTGGCCGTGATGCCGACCGAGGGCAAGAGGCCAGCGCGCGCCTGCGGGAACGCTTCGAGCGTGGCCCGGAGTCCGGCCTGGGCCCCCTTGAGCACCGGATCGCGTTGCTCCGCGAGCTGAAACAGGGACAGGAGATCGGCGGCAGAGGCGTGAAGGGGCACCAGGCTCGACAGTGCGAGCAGTACGGATAGGCCGGTAGGGCGGAGTCTGCGTCCCGCCCCCGCGCGGGTCGCCTCGCCGAGTCTTGCCTGGACCACCGGCTGACAGTCGTGGTTCACCGTTCGGTCCCAAGACCCGGCGCCACAGGGGAAACGCGTCAGAACACGAATCTCTTGGGCGTCGGCGCGCCCCGCAACGGCGGCAGGTCGGTCTCGAACAGGCCCTCGCGCGCGAGCTCCCGCGCGCCCACGC
>JBGTEZ010000026.1:0-6158 GCA_041747535.1 Gemmatimonadaceae bacterium | reverse complement strand
CAGTCGCCGGAGCTGCTGCGGGAGGAGCGGCGCATCCGTGGCGACCACGACGATGATCGAGCCCATTCCCTCGCGCCGCTCGTCGAGCGGTGTGGGCGCCGTTGCATTGCAGAGAGGAAGTCCGCTCGACAATCCCTTGCTGCCAGTGACCGGCGCCGTCACGCACAACGTCAGGTCCGAGAGAATGCGTCCTACCGGAACTCCACCCGCGCGCATCTCCGATCTCCTCCCTGCGTTGCACTGGACCAGGACTCCCACCGTGTAGCCGCCGCTCGTCGCGATGAGGCGGCGCGATGAAGTCCCGATCCCGCCCTTGAACCCGAAGCAGATCATGCCGGTTCCGCCGCCTACAGAGCCCTCCCCCACCGCGCCGTTGCGCGCGCCGTCGAGTGCCGCGAACGTGTGCTCCCGCCTGACGTGAAATCCATTGACGTCGTTCAGGAGGCCGTCGTAAGTCTCCGCCACCATTGGCAGGGCCCACGGCTGCCCACTCGGCCGCTTCACCATCCACTCGATCACCGCATCACGCACGACTCCCACGCTGTGGGTGTTGGTGATGCTCACCGGGCCCTCGAGAAATCCGGACTCGTCCACCCACGCGGTCCCGGTCATCTCGCCGTTCCCATTCAGTGAGAACCAGGAGGCGAACACCGGGTCCGTCGAAGCGCGGCCGCGAGGATGCACGACCGTGACGCCGGTGCGGATTGGTCCCTTTCCTACAACCAGCTTCCCCTCTCCGGAGATGAGAGTGGTGTGGCCTACCTCTACGCCGGCGACATCGGTGATGGCGTTCAGCCGCCCGGTAGTGCCGTCGAACGGAACACCAATATCCCTGGCACGCACCACCGACTGTGCCGAAGCGGAGCCGGCGCTCGCGGCAAGAGTCAACGAGACAATCGCCAGCAGAATGCGAACTCCGGTACTCATATCACTTCTCCAGAAGGAGTGAATCCCACCGCGCTCATCCGAGAGCCCTTCGCATGAACGATCTCATTCCCAGCGTCCAGAAAACCGCCGTTATCACAATGAGCGCGGCGATCACCACTGGCAGCGACATGTGTGGCGCCCCGGGCGTCAGCGCCGCGCGCATTCCCTCCGCGACATATACAAGCGGATTGACCAGTACCGCGTACTTCATCACCGGCACCGCGCTCAATCCCTGCCACGGATAATAGGCGCACCCGAAAAAGATCATCGGCGCGACGATGACGCCGAACATGAGGCCGATCTGCTGCGGCGAAATCGCGGTCCCGAGGAACAGTCCGAGCGCGGAGAATGCCGCGGCGCCGAGCACGGTAATGAAGAGCACCACGCCGACGTTGGCGAAGCTTAGAAACTCGATCGGACCCATGATGAGCCGTGCGATCGGCAGCACGAACACCGCCGCAATGACTCCCTGCACCACGCCGGCGAAGATCTTCTCCGCCGCGACCAGCCAGATCGGCACGGGCGCCAGCAGCCGATCCTCGATCTCACGCGTCCAGCCGAAGTCCTGCACCATTGGAAGCGCCACCGACTGGATGCTGGACAGCGCCAGACTCACCGCCAGCACTCCGGGAAGCAGCGCGGTGGTGTACCTGCCGTCCAGAAATCCCATCTTCGGCAGGAGATAGCCGAACACGACGACGAACATCAGTGGCTGCATCGTCGTGCGCAGCAAAAAGAACGGGAGGTCACGCCTGGCGACCCGCATGTCACGCCGCAGGAGCGCGAGAAACACCGATGACGCGCGCACATCCGGCCGCGGCTCCGCCACCGCCGTCATGTCAGCTTCCTCCCCGTCAGCGATACGAACAGCGTCTCGAGGCTCGGCTGCAGCAGGCGAATGTCCTTCACCGTGCGTCCGCTGGACTCCGCGGCTTCGATGAAGGCGGGCAAGGGGCGCCCGCCGGCGGCGCTATAGGCCCGCAGTGTAGTGTCGCGCGCTTCAACCCGGCTCAGTCCGGCGATCGCCCTCGATTTCTCGACCGCTATCGATGCATCGCCATCGAGCACGAGCTCGAGCAGAGTTTCGCCCGGTGCTTTGGACTTGAGCGAGCGCGGGGTATCCAGCGCGAGCAACCTTCCCTCGTCGATGATCGCGAGACGGTCGCAGAGACGGTCAGCCTCGTCCATGTAATGCGTCGTCATCACGATGGTGCGGCCACCGCGGTGGAGATCGCGGAGAATCTCCCACAAGTCGAGCCGAGCCTGCGGGTCGAGACCGACGGTTGGCTCGTCGAGAAAGATGATGTCGGGCTCGTGCATCAACGCCCTCACGATCATGAGCCGCTGCTGCTGGCCCCCCGACAGCTGTTCAACGGTCGCCGCCTTCTTGTCCGACAACCCGAGACGCGCCAGCAGCTCGTGCGCGCGCTGAGTCGAAACCGCCATTGGAATCCCGAAGTACGCGGAGTGGAACTGCAGGTTCTCGAGGACGTTGAGGCTGAGATCGGCGTTCGGACGCTGGGGCACCACGCCGATTCGCTGCCTCACTCTCACCGATTCGGTCGCGACATCCGCCCCGGCGACCAGGGCACGGCCGGACGTCGGACGAATCCGAGTCGTGAGAACGCCAATCGTAGTCGACTTGCCCGCGCCGTTTGGGCCGAGCAAACCGAAGAACTCGCCCGAATTGATGTCGAGATCGAGCGCGTCGAGCGCGACTACGTCATTGGTCGCGCGAACGGGACCCGCGGGACCGAGCGCGGCGCTTGGCGGAGTGCGACTCTTCGCCTTCCCGCTTCCCTGATAGACTTTTCGAAGCGCGCGGATCTCAATGGCAACACCATTTTCTGCGGGCGCGCCAGGGGCGGGGGGCTGGCTCAGGCGCCGATCGGGTGCCAGGTGGTCTTGAACTCGACGAAGTCCCGAATCTCATAAAGGCTCTGGGCCTTCTCCGAGGACCAGTCGATGAGATTTCTGCCTTCTCGCCCTCTCGTTCGGACTCGCTTGATACTTTCCGCCGCCCCGAGCTGGAGGCGCCGCTTCTCCTCGGCGTTCACGACCGCGCTGACGCCGCGGATGTGCGTATGAGTGGCAAACGTCGGCACCAGCTCTTTCCTGAAGCCGGTCAGAATGTTCACCACTCCGCCCGGGAGATCGGAGACGGCTAGCATCTCGCCGAGCACGATCGCCGGATACGGATACGCCTCGGAGGCGAGACAGACGACCGTGTTTCCGGAGAGAATCACCGGCGCGATCTGACTCAACAGACCGAGGAGCGGAAAATCATCGTCGGCGATGACGCCGACGATTCCCATCGGCTCGGCCACCGTGAAGTTGAAGAACGGACCTGCCACGGGGTTGGTACTGCCCAGCACCTGCTCGTACTTGTCGGCCCAGCCCGCATAGTAGATGAGGCGGTCCACGCTGGCCGAGACCTCCTTCGCCGCCACGGCCTTTGTCGCCGCGCCTGACATTACGAGGGCGTCGGCCATCTCCGCGCTCCTCGATTCCACCATCTCGCCGAGCCGGTAGATGATCTGCCCGCGATTGTAGGGAGTCCGCTGCGCCCAATCGGGCCCTGCCTTCGCCGCGGCCTCGACGGCGTTGCGCAGATCCTTGCGCGTGCATTGCGGGATATTTCCGAGCAGTACCTTGCCGTCGCCCTTCGCGCCGGATTTTTTCTGGACGGGGAAGACGCGGCCGCTCTCGGAGCGAATGAACTGCCCTCCCACGAAAACCTTGGGCGTCTTGGTGATGGGAAGCCGCGCCATCAGTCTGCGCGCCTCGAGAGCTCGATCATCGTACGAAGCCTCATGTTACGATCTTTCCGTAATCCATGAGCCCCTGCCGTCCGCCTTCGCGCCCGAAGCCCGACTCCTTGTAGCCGCCGAATGGAGACGCAGGATCGAACTTGTTGAAGGTGTTCGCCCACACGACGCCGGCCTTGAGCAGCGTGCTCATCTTGAGAATGCGCGAGCCCTTGTCGGTCCACACGCCCGCTGAAAGCCCGTACATCGTGTTGTTCGCTTTCTCGACGGCTTCCTCGAGAGTGCGGAAAGTGAGAACACTGAGCACCGGGCCGAAGATTTCCTCGCGCGCTATCCGGTGGCTCTGCGTCACGCCGGTGAACACCGTCGGCTTGAAGTAGAAGCCCTTCGTTGGAAGCTGACATTTGCCGGACTGGTAAATGTCAGCGCCACCGGCGACACCTGAATCGACCAGCTCGCAGATCCGATCGAGCTGCGCGCGCGAGTTGATGGCGCCGACGTCGGTGTTCTTGTCGAGCGGATCGCCGACGCGCAGCACGTCGATGCGTCTCTTCAGCTTGCTCACGAACAGCTCGGCGATCGATTCCTGCACGAGCAGCCGCGACCCCGCGCAGCACACGTGTCCCTGGTTGAAGAAGATTCCGTTGACGACACCTTCCACGGCCTGGTCGATCGGCGAGTCGTCGAACACCACGTTCGCCGCCTTTCCCCCGAGCTCCAGGGTCAGCTTCTTGTCCGTTCCGGCGAGCTGGCGCATGATCAGCTTGCCGACGTCGGTCGAGCCGGTGAACGCAATTTTTGCTGCCGTCGGATGACCGACGACGGCCGAGCCGGTGTCGCCGGCGCCGCAGACGAAATTCACTACGCCGGGCGGCAGCTCGGCCTCGAGCAGAATCTCGGCGAACTTGAGCGCGGTCACCGATGTGGTTTCGGCCGGCTTGAGCACGACCGTGTTTCCCATCGCGAGAGCGGGCGCGATTTTCCACGCCAGCATCAGGAGCGGGAAGTTCCAGGGGATTATCTGACCGACGACGCCGAGGGGCGCGATGGTGGCGCCGGGCACCGCGTATTCCAGCTTGTCCGCCCAGCCGGCGTGATAGAAAAAATGCGCGGCGGCCATCGGCACGTCGAAATCGCGCGACTCCTTGATCGGCTTGCCACCATCCATCGTTTCAGCGACCGCAAATTCGCGGGCGCGGTCCTGAATGAGGCGGGCGATGCGATAGAGGTATTTGCCGCGCTCTCGACCGGGAAGCTTGCTCCACGCCGGAAACGCCTTGTGTGCCGCGTGATAAGCCTTGTCCACGTCAGCGGAATCAGCGTGCGCGATCTCGGCGAGAACTTCTTCCGTCGCCGGATTGATCGACTCGAAGTATTTGCCCGACTTGGGAGAGACGAATTTTCCGCCGATGAACAGCCCGTACCGCTTTCTCAGGCGCGGGTCGGCTGTCTCGGGCGCCGGATCGTACTCCCAGAGATCGCCGAATATCAGTTGCGGAATCGTGCTGCTCGCTGAGCCGGGCCGCGTAACCGGTCTGGTCGATGTCATGTCAGTAGCTCTCCGCGGCTTCCGTGAAGTAGTAGGGCGCCTGGTACGCGCCGGTCTTTTCCTTCTCTATCTGGCGGAGCAGATCGTTGAGCAGTGAGCTCGCTCCGAAGCGGTAGCGGGAAGAGTTGA
Source organism: Gemmatimonadaceae bacterium (assembly GCA_041747535.1). Lineage (GTDB taxonomy): Bacteria > Gemmatimonadota > Gemmatimonadetes > Gemmatimonadales > Gemmatimonadaceae > UBA4720. Next base: position 785 of record JBGTEZ010000026.1, on the reverse strand, counting down.
GCCACGCATCGCCCAGAGTTTCCTTGACGGCGACGAGATAGTGCAGCGCCTGCTTCGCGGTGCGTATTCCACCGGCGGGCTTCATTCCGATCGGGATCCCGGTAGCGAGATAGAAATCGCGAATGGCCTCGATCATGACTTGAGTATTCGCCAGTGTCGCCGCGCCGGAAGCCTTGCCGGTGCTCGTCTTGATGAAATCGCCGGCCCGGATTACCTGCATCGCCAGGAACGACGCGGCTCGAATGTTGTCGTAGGTGTCGAGCTCGCTGACCTCGAGGATGACCTTGAGCTGCGCATCTCCGGTGGCCTCGACGACGGCGCTGATCTCATCCTGGACAGCGTTGAACTCTCCGGAGAGAAACAGTCCGCGGTTGATCACCATGTCGATTTCGTCGGCGCCGTCGGAGACTGCCGTCCTCACTTCCTCGAGGCGGAGCGAGAGCGGACTCTGGCCGGACGGGAAGGATGTCGCCACTGACGCGACCTTGATCGCCGTATCCGCCAGCCAGCGAGCGGCGTGCTTGACGAGAAACGGGTAGATGCAAACCGCGGCGACAGGAGGAACGTCCGGATCCGCGCTTGGCCGGCGCGCTTTCTGGCAAAGCGAGGCGACCTTCCCGGGGGTGTCCTTTCCTTCGAGGGTGGTGAGATCCACCATCGAGACCGCCGTCCTGAGTCCCCACAGCTTGGAGCCCTTCTTGATGCTCCGGGTGGTGAACTTCGCCACGCGCTCCTCGACCCCGACCTGATCGACGGTACCGATCTCGTCGAACAGCTTGCTGAAG
>JBGTEZ010000025.1:0-2204 GCA_041747535.1 Gemmatimonadaceae bacterium | reverse complement strand
GGCTTACCTGGGCGCGCGCGAGCACCTGCACCCCGTTCACGAGATTGAAGCTCAAGCTAGTGTTGCGGGAACGGAAGAGGGCGCAACGCACCTGGCACTGCGCGTCCTTGAGGGAGAAGTAGAGGTGCCCCGAGGCCGGCCGGGCCAGGTTGGAGACCTCGCCCTCGACCCAGAGCGGCGGGAAGCCATCTTCGAGGATGGCGCGGGCCTCGCGATTTAGGCGCGTGACGGTGTAGATGTCCCGGAAAGGCCGGGCAATGGGAACGGCGCCCTGCATGGATAGATCATACGATAGAACCCGCGCCGAAGCAGGGCGGCGCGGTTATATGACGGCGGGCGCTATGGTCGCGCCCGGGCAACCGGCCAGCGAGCGCATCCCAGCGTAGGACGAGACCGGGCAACACCCCCACAGGGTTCTCGGCCGCAAGCCCCTACACATCCGGCTTCCCGTACTCGGTGCCACTCAGCCGGTATACGGTCAAGACGCGATCCTCACCCGCGAACCAGCAGCGGAGAAAGCCCTCTTCCCGGATCGCGCGGGCCCCCATGGTTCAGGCGCGTGACAGGACGCGTCTCTATATTCTTATAATGTATAATATCATAGCTATATATTCTTTCAAAGCATCGATTCGCTCCGCTATAGTGGCCGTCATCGGGACATCAGGAGGCATGGCATGGCGACCACGAAGCTCGATCACTACGAACCCCTGTTCGAGCGGGACCGACCGACTTGGCTCGAGCCGCTGCTCGATGCGGTAAGACAACTGCGGTTCGGCTCCGTGGAGATCATGGTGCACGACGGACGCATCGTCCAGATCGAACGCAAGGAAAAACTGCGCTTCGAAACACCCGCATCGCCGAAAGGGCGATAGACCAAAAGGGCGATATCAAAAGCGAGGGGGGGACAGATAACGATTCCGCCCACCAGTCGACTGGAGGCATAAAACCAGGATCCACGGCTGACCGGACCACCGGAGGTTTTCGTGAGAGAAGGAGATCATCGAAATGAGAAACTCTGGGGTTACGCGGCCCGTACTGGGCGCGACGATAGCAGGTTGGATTATGGGGGGCCTCGCGGTCCCGGCCATGGCGGAGGACGCGATCCCACCGGCCGTGCAAAGGCGTCTCGAGGAGCTGGAGCTCAAGGTCCGCACCTTGGAGCGCCAGCAGGAGGTGTCTGAAGAGGTGCACACCGCCGATAAGGCCAAGCAGACGGCCACGGTCTCGGCGGGGGCGGATGGGTTTGCGCTGAAGTCCACCGACGGAGCCTTCCAGCTCAAGCTGCGCGCGCTCCTGCATGCCGACACCCGCTGGTTCTTCGACAGCGACAATCCGACCAGCGACGACACCTTCACCTTGCGGCGCGCGCGCCCGTTCATCGAGGGCACGGTCTTCAATCTCTTCGATTTCCGGTTCATGCCGGATTTCGCGGGCGGCAGGACGGTCATCCAGGATGCCTATGTCGACGCGCGCTTCCTGCCCTGGTTACAGATCAAGGCGGGAAAGTTCAAGACACCCTTCGGGATCGAGCGCTTGCAGTCTGCCTCCGCCATCCGTTTCGTCGAGCGGGCGCTGCCCAATAACCTGGTCCCGAACCGCGATATCGGTGGCGAGTTGCACGGCGAGCTGGGCGGGGGAGTCTTCAGTTATTCGCTGGCCGGGCTGAACGGGGTCAACGATGGCCGTTCGAGCGACGACATCGGAGACATCGACAACAACGTCGACAAGGACTTCGCGGGCCGTATCTTCGCCCATCCCTTCCAGAACAATAGCATCGTGCCCCTGCAGGGTCTCGGGATCGGCTTTGGCGCGAGCTATGTCGATGCGGGAGGCAGTCCCGACGCCCCCAATCTGCCCAACTACCGGACCTCGGGGCAGCAGCGGTTCTTCGCCTATCGCGGCACCACCTTCTCCGACGGCGAGCGCCTCAGGCTCTCTCCGCAGGGGTATTACTACTACGGTCCCTTCGGGCTCCTGTGGGAATACGTCAACGTTTCTCAGGATGTCGCGCGTGACATCGACGGTGTGGCCCGAACGGACGAATTGGACCATAATGCCTGGCAGGTGGCGTTCTCCTATGTCCTGACGGGTGAGGAATCCACTTACAAGGGCGTGAAACCCAATCGGCCCTTCTCGTTCCAGAGCGGCACCTATGGGGCATTCGAGTTGAAGGCCCGCTATAGCGAGCTCAGCCTCGACGAAGA
>JBGTEZ010000024.1:0-5644 GCA_041747535.1 Gemmatimonadaceae bacterium | reverse complement strand
CGAGGCTTTCCTCAAGCAGGTGACGGCTCTCGGCCTCGAGGGAATCGTCGCCAAGAAATCCGACTGCCCCTACAGGAAAGGCCGGTCGCCCAACTGGCTCAAGATCAAGGCGGAGCGGACAGGCGATTTCGTCATCGTCGGCTTCACCAAGCCGAAGGGCAGCCGCTCGCACCTGGGTGCGCTGCAGCTCGCCGACTGGGTAAACGGGAATCTCGTCTACGCGGGCCGCGTGGGAACGGGTTTCGACGACGCGTTGCTGAAGGAGCTGCACGAGCTTCTCGATCCGATTGTGCGCAGCGATCCGTTGTGTGCGGGGCCGGTGCACGGAGATGGCAGCGAGCCGCTCAAGAGCGAGCAGATCCCTGAAACGACGACTACCGTGTGGGTCGATCCCGTCCATGTCGTCGAAGTCCGTTACCGCGAGTTCACTCCCGATGGACTGCTCCGGCATGCGGCGTTCATGCGGCTTCGCAATGACAAGAGATCGCACGAGTGCGAGCGGCAGGGGTCGAGCACCCCTCAAGAGAGCGCGTCACATAAGGACGGCACGGACGCGGCAGACGGAAGTGGTGATGTGTCTCACGAACCGCCCGAGCCGCCCGGCGAGGCTCCCGTCACCAGGGCAGTCGCGTTCACCAACCTGACCAAGGTGTATTGGCCGGCCGACAAGTATACCAAGGGCGACCTGATCGACTACTACCGTGCGGTATCGAAGTGGCTGCTGCCGTATCTCGCCAACCGGCCGGTGGTGCTCACGCGCTTCCCCGACGGCATCGACGGAAAGTCGTTCTATCAAAAGGATGCGCCGGCGTTCGCTCCCGATTGGATGCAAACGGTTCCTGTCTGGAGCGAGGACACCCAGCGCGAGATCCGCTATTTCATCTGCGACAGCGAGGAGGCGTTGCTCTACCTCGCCAACATGGGCTCGATCCCGCTCCACATTTGGGCGAGCCGCAACGGCTCACTCGAGCTGCCGGACTGGTGCGTGATCGATCTCGATCCCAAGGAAGCGCCGTTCTCCGACGTCATTCGCTGCGCGCAGGTGCTGCACCGCGTTTGCGAATCCGTCGGGCTCCCAAACTATGTGAAGACGACGGGGAAAACCGGTCTGCACATCATGGTTCCGCTCGGACGCCAGTGCACCTACGAGCAATCACGTCTGCTCGGCGAGCTGCTTGCGCGCGTGGTGCTGCGGGAGCTGAACGACATTGCGACGATCACCAGGCACGTGACCAGGCGCGGCGACAAGGTATACCTGGATTATCTACAGAACCGGCACGGACAGACGATCGTCGCGCCGTTCAGCGTGCGGCCGCTGCCGGGAGCGACGGTGTCGATGCCGCTGGTGTGGGATGAAGTGGACGACTCGCTCGATCCAAAAAAGTTCACGATCAGAACGGCGCTCGAGCGGATGGAACGGTCAGGAACGGATCCGGTGTCGCCGGTCATCGATCAAAAGCCGGATCTCGCCGGAGTTCTCGAAGCGTTAGCGAGAGTAATGGCGACCTAGCTCAATCATTCATGGTTCGCGGGCGCTGATAGGGAATGCAAGTATCGAGTGAACAGTATTGAGTTTTCGGTTGCCAGTGGTTTTGAGTGCGTGCGTAACTCAAAACCACTGATGACTCAAGACTGACCAACTCGCCACTCACGACTTGCATCCCCTCGGCGCAAGCTGGTGCTCGGGTTAAAACCCGCTTCCACCCCCGCCACCACTCCCGCCACCGCTTGACCCCCCTCCGCCCGAACCCGACGAGCTGGGACTCGACGACATGCTGCTCGATGCCGCGCTCGACATCTCACCCATGCTCGACGCGAAGCTGCCGGGGCTGAAGTGTCCCGTTCCGCCGACATACCACGTTGGCGGATCCCGATAGATGTCCTCGAACGCGCGCGCCCACTTCTCTTCGACGGCGAAGGCCATCGCGAATGGGAGGTACCTTTCGAATAGCTCGGGGCTGGTGATCATCTTCCGGTAACGCTCGGTCTCGACCCGCTCCAGAAATTCCTTGAAGCCAAGCGCTGCCTCGCGAGCACGAGCACCCGGGACGGTGCGGGCGGGCATGATCCGCGAAAAGACCAGCAGGATGATGGCACTCGCCATCACGCCGACGCCTAGGGCAAACGGCGAGAAAACTGGCCACGCGCGGGCAGCAAACAGGGTCGGAAGGCCAAGCGCGGCGAACACGAAGAACACGCCGAGGACCGTCCACTTCGCCTTGACCTGATCGGGCCGGTGTATGTAGTAGCCCTTCTCAACGAGGCTGTCGTAGATCGCCTCGCGGATCTTCGGCAGTGCCTTGTAGAACCGGTGCTCCAGCTCGGAGACTTTCACCCGATATGCATCCTGCGGCGCGGCGCTGCTCAGGCCTTCCAGGTATCGCTGCTCGTGAGGCTTGAGAGTCATCCACTCCGACCGCTTCCGAATGATGTGGATGATGTAGTCGGTGCTCTTTCCGAGGCCGAGGAATTTGCTCTCGGTGATCTCCTCGATGCGGATGAACCCGCGCACCGCGAGGTCTACGAGTGTCGCCGTGATGTCCCGCATCTCCGCGACGTGGTCGACGAGGGTCCCCAGCTCGGCCGGAGTCGCTCCTTCGACGGGTTCGTACCGAACGACGAACGAGCCTTCCTCTGGATCGCGCCCGCGCTTCTGCCACGCCCGGAAGGCGAGCACGAAGACGATCAGCGGCAGCACCAACGGCGACCAGAGTATCACTTGCCCCAGGCGCTGTCGGGCCTGGCTCGGCCGCGATGCGATATACCCGGCGGGCCAGCCGACACCAACCGTCATTCCTTCGTACGGTGCGAGCCCGCGCCCAAGTGCGAACTCGACTTCACTCCCGCTTTGCTGAACCGTTGCTTCCCTTGCAAGTGATCCACCGACGCCGGTGTAGACCGCCGTCTTCATTGGGATCACACCGGGAGGAAGAACCACTCGGGCGTGAGCCTTGTCGATCGGCATCGTCCAGGAAACGCCGGTGACGTTCCAGTACAGCTCGTCGAGCTCGCCAACATCGCTGTCCGCGTAAAAGAACCGAATCGCATTGGCGACGCGGTAGCGGATGACGACCTCACGATCGGCGCTGTTGGCTCCAGGCACGTAGATGCGGAGGCCGCGCGTCCAGCCGTTGTCCTTGCGCTCCTCTTCCACCCGCAGCGGCTGCCCGGCTCCGTCGGTGATGGAGACGATGTCGAGGTCGAGCTTCATCGCGCGTCCCTGAGCGGTATTGTGCCGGAGGGATAGGTCGCGGACGATCCCGTTCCACTGCCCGGTGAACCCTACGATGAGGTGCTCGGTGACGTCCAGCGTTCCATCAGTGTTGACGATGAGGCGTGCGCCAAAATCCCGGATCCTGATGAAGCGGTCCTGCGCACTCGCGTCCCGGCTGAACGCGAGCGCGAGCGTGGCGATGAAGAGGAGCGCGCGGCCTGCCGCCCTCATAACCGAGAGCCGCGAGAGAACGACGGGGCCGTTAGAAGACGACCTTCGGAAGCTCGCGCTCGCCGGCCGAGGCCTCGAAGAACTCCAGCTCCCTGTAACCCATCGGCCCGGCAATGAGGTTCGATGGGATCGTCGAGACGGTGGTGTTGAGGTCGCGTACGACCGCGTTGTAGTAGCGGCGCGCATTCTGAACCGCCTCCTCTATCGCTGCGAGCTGGGCCTGCAGATCGCGAAATCCACCCGATGCCTGGAGCTGAGGATAGGCCTCTACCGCCACAGTCAGCCCGCGCAAGGCCGTCGTGAGCTCGGCCTCGGCTTCGGCGCGCTTGGCCGGTCCGCCGCTCTGGGCGGCGACGGCTCTGGTTCTCGCCTGAGTGACCGCATCGAGAGTTGCGCGCTCGTGCGTAGCGTAGCCCTGCACGGTCGAAACGAGGTTAGGTACCAGGTCTGCGCGCCGCTTCAGCTGTACGTCGATATCGGACCACGCGTTCTGGGCGCGGACTCTTAACGACACGAGGCGGTTGTAGAGAAACACTACTATCGCTACGAGAGCGACGACGACCAACAGGCCGGTCAGCATAGTTGTCGGGGCTAGAGAGGTTTGCACGAAGATGCCGGTTGGCGGATTCCTGTCAACCGAGCGCGAAATCGGGTCTTGCGAGCGTTACTCCCCACTCGGGCTCAGGGGCGTGTCACTGAGCGTGTAGGAGTAATCCGGCTCATGTTCGCGGGGAGCACCACCGAGACCACGCTGCCCCGGCCCGGCTCGCTGTCGAATTCAATCTCTCCTCCCATCGCGCGCGCGAGATCCCGTGCGATAGCGAGTCCGAGTCCCACGCCCGAATACTCCCTGGTATTTCCGCCGGCGACCTGAAAGAAGGGCTCGAATACCTGACTGAGCTTGTCGGGCGGTACTCCAATGCCGGTGTCGGTCACGGTCATCACGGTCGTGTCGCCCCGGGGGGAAGCGCCGAGAATGATAGAGCCGCCGGCGCCGGTGAACTTGATCGCGTTGCCGACGATGTTGAGCAGGATCTGGCGCAGCTTGTGTGGATCCGCGTGGACGAGTAACCCGTTGTCGGCTCCGCGGTCGAGAGTGATCCGCTTCCGCAGCAGCTCGGGCAGCACAAGCGGCTCCAGCTCTTCGAACACATCCCCAATGCGGAGCGTTTGCGGATCGATCCTGCTGGTGCCGGCCTCGATCTTCGCGAAGGTGAGGACGTCGTCGATCAGCGCGAGCAGGTGCTCCTGACTTCGCTGTATGCGCCGCACAGCCTCGCCCTGTTTCTCATTGAGAGTGCCGGGCACGCCCATCGAGAGGATCTCGGAATAGCCGGCGATCGCATTGAGCGGAGTGCGCAGCTCGTGACTCATAACGGCGAGGAAATCCGCTTTCGCGCGATTCGCCTTGGCCGCGACGTCGTGCGCCGCGCTCAGATCGTTTCTCACGCGCTCGCGCTCCGCGGTGGATGCGCCGAGGATCAGAAATGTCGCAGCGGTCACACCAATGAACGTCTGCAGCGCGAAAAGGTTGGCGTGGAGTGTCGATTCCGCAAACGGCCCTTCCCCGATCACCGTCCCCCAGACGGCGACGATCGAAACGAGGAACGTCGCGGTTACTGCCCCGTGTTGGCCGAATCTGATTGCCGCCCAGATCAATAGAGGAAACAACAGGAAATCGCGGCTGAACAGTCCGCCGGCGCCATTCTCCGGAGCGACGAAGAGAAGCACGCTGGCGATCACCACCGCGGATACGAGAGCGATTGCCTCGAGCAGCCGGCGCGCCGGCGGCAATCCGAGTGGTCTGGTCGCCCATACGAGCACCGGAGGAGCGACCAGCAGCGCGCCGATCGTATCACCGAGCCACCATGCTCTCCACGTCTCGGCGATTTGTCCGGGCTGGATGAGCCCGCCGAGCTGAAGACTCGCTACGCCAATCGTGGCGCTGATCAGAGTGCAGACTCCGGCCGAAACGAGAATGAGGCCGATCGCGTCGCGAACCCGGTCCAGCGACAGCCGGAAGTCATGAAGCCGGTGGAGGAGAAACACGCCCGCAACCGCCTCGAGGGTGTTGCCGATCGCGATCCCCAATGCGACTGGCAGGGGCGCCCCGGTCCACACGTTCGCCACCAGCGCACCGAGGAATATCCCGGGCCAGAGGCGGTAGCCACCCAGGAGAAGGACCGCCAGCGCGATCCC
>JBGTEZ010000023.1:0-1581 GCA_041747535.1 Gemmatimonadaceae bacterium | reverse complement strand
GCTCGGGGTTCCCTTCACCGGAAGCTCCAGCTGGACCGCCGCCCTCACACTGAGAAAGAATCTCGTCAATGCCGTTCTCGACCGGGCCGGGCTCCCGGTGCCGCGCTGGTCGTATCTCCGCAAAGGAGACGAAGTGACCAGTGTCGGCTTTCCGGCGATCTGCAAGCCGGCCGCGGAAGATGCGTCGGTAGGTATCGAGCAGCGGTCAGTGGTGAGAAGCATGCGCGCCCTCAACGCGCGGGTCGAGGCAATGTTGGGAGGCTGGGACGAAGTGCTCGTGCAGCGCTTCATTGATGGTCGCGAAGTGAACGTGGCGATCCTCGGTGATGAGACCCTCCCCATCGCGGAAATCGATTTTACGGGAATGCCGCGCGGAATGTGGCGTATCGTTTCCTATCGCTCGAAGTGGGAGACGGGCAGCGACGAGGATCTCGGCGCGAGGCCGACGTGTCCGGCGGATTTGCCGGAGGACCTCGCCAACGAGCTGATCGCCATCACCCGCGCGGCGTGGAACGTCGTCGGAGGTGAGGGTTATGGACGCGCTGACTTCCGCATCGATGCATCGGGACGTCCGTGGCTGCTGGAGATGAACGCCAATCCGGACATCTCTCCCGATGCGGGGCTTGCGCGCATGGCCGGCGTCTCGGCGATCGACTACTCCGCGCTCATCCGCCGGATTTGCGATCTCGCGCTGGCCAAGCGCAGCGAGAACGTGGCCGAGCGCTGGCTCAGGACCCTTCGGCTTTCCGGAGTTGGCTGAGAAGGCACAGAAGAGAAAACGTGTTGGAACCTGTGGCCGAGTCGTTCGGCGCGGGGGCAGTACCTCGACTCGGGGATAATCGGGTCATTCAGGAATCCCCTCTGGGGATGGAGTGATACAGGCATGAGCGATTGGCAACAGACTCTGAAGGACCAGAGCATCGCGACTCTCGAAAAGCTGGCTGAGAAGTTCGGCGCCGATAACATCGACGTCGAAGCCCTCCGGCCGGCCTTTGACAATTTTCAGATGCGGATCACACCGGCCGCGCTCGACCAGATCAAGGAGGTCGGGGATCCGATGTGGCAGCAGTACATCCCGACCGTCGAGGAGCTCGACGTTGTCGACGGGGTCATAGACTCGCTCGACGAGGACGGGGATTCTCCCGTTCCGAACATCACGCACCGCTATCCCGACCGCGCGCTCTTTCTGGTCAGCCCGGTTTGCGCCAGCTATTGCCGCTTCTGCACGCGGCGCCGGAAGGTTGGGGATCCGGAAAAGATTCCGCTAAATCAATTTGACTCGGCGTTCGCGTACCTTCGCGAGCACACGGAGATCAGGGATGTGATTCTGAGCGGCGGCGACCCGATGATGCTGAGCGACCGGAGGCTGGAGTACATCTTCCAGCAGCTGCGCGCCATTCCGCACATCGAGATCATCCGCATCGGGAGCCGCATCACTTCGCACCTGCCGGAGCGGATCACGCCCGAGTTCTGCGACATGGTGCAGAAGTATCACCCGATCTTCATGAACACTCACTTCAATCATCCGAGCGAGCTGACGCCGGCGGCGGTGGCCGCGCTGGATCGTTTGTCGAGGGCAGG
>JBGTEZ010000022.1:0-7123 GCA_041747535.1 Gemmatimonadaceae bacterium | reverse complement strand
TGATGATGAGCCCCGCGACGGGAGTCAGAGGAGCTCGGCGCGCTCTGACGGTGACTGCATCGATTCAGTCAGGCGAGCTAGAAACGATTGGACGCGAAGCATCCCCCGGTCGCGCATTGAAACCAGATCACACCTCGATTGCTCTGGCGCGCTTCATCGCCCGCATCCGAGTCCATAAGTGCAGCCGCCGGCGACCACGCTGCGAACTGAAACTCGCTCCTCGCCTCGGCCGATACGTTCACGTTGCAGGTGGCGGGATTCCGCAGGTCAATGTCCGCGGCCCGGCCCGACGGCTGGTCGTAGTTCTGACACCAGAGCACGTACCCGATCGGTTGCGACGGGAAGACACCGGACTGCGTGCGCGGATATTCGAGCATTCCCCAACGCGTGCGTGAATTATTGGTGGAGTTCACCGGTCCTGGTGCAACCCAGATCAGATACCTGGTTCCAGGCTTGAGGCCATATGCAGCTTCGGTGTAGCGGACATCCTTGTTCTCAATGGTTCCGATCACGCGAAATCCCGCGGGTCCGGTGAGCGGATCGATGTCGACGCTGGAGCCAAGTGCCGCTACTTCGACTGAGACCTGCTGGCCGGGTTCTCTCGCCGGACGGAGATAGCCATGACGCACCCCCGGGCGATAGCGACTGATGTGCGTAATCATCGGTCCGACGTTGACGTCCACCGTTGCCATGCGCGGGTCGGTTTGAACCCTGGGCGTGGCCGCGGTAGTGGTCGTCGTCGTGGTCGATGCCGAGCGGCCGCAACCGGCCGCGATCAAAGCGACGATGAGAGAGGCGAGCAGCGCGCGGATTGAAGCGGAACGGGGCATATGAGCAACCTCCGGAGATGGGCGTTGGGCCATTAAGACCCCCGTATGTGTTGACGGTGACAGGGATCATCCGCAGTCCAATTCAATTAGCGGGCCGCCCGCCGCAACTCTACCGCCTCAACCCGCGAGACAGCGGCGCCGGCGGCGCCGTCCGCCACCGATAATCGTTTGCCGCTCACACTACTTCCTAGGTACAGCACCCGCCGCATTCGAACCAAATCCCGTTCGGAATTCTCGCACCGCCGCTGATCAAGGAGCCGACTCTGGTGATGAGCGCAGTGAAGGGGCGAATGGAAAAAACTGAAGCGACTGTGACAGAGGGAGGGGCAGCGCTGTAGGTTGTTCTCCCGCATTTGACCCCCGCGGGATGCCACTTGTACTCGGTGAAATCGACGTCGGCGGGGGGCGGCGGGCCGGATTCCTTTTCAGTATGGCAGCGAGAAAGCGGTTTTGCATACGCTGTCTGCACATTGCCCGATCCTTTGGGCACATAAAGCAGTGTCCAACGGGTTCTCCGGGCACCCGGCATTTCATCGATCCAAATGAAGTAATCTGCCCGCGTCGAGGAAACCATTTGGTACTCTTCCTCGGTGTCGCGCGGGTCCAAGTTGCTGAGCCGGGCAATGACATACCCGTTTGCTGGAGGCACGACGTCGTCAGGGAGCGGGACGGCATCTACCTGGATTTCAATCTCAACCGCACATCCAAGAGTTCTGACAGCTCCGGTTTCGCAGATCGCACGCCGGCCGCGTGTGTGGTTGGGCCTCCCGTAAAAACGCATCTGCTGTTGTCGAAATCGGGAAGCATTGGGTTCTACGCCGGGAGGGAGATTGTCGCTCAACACCGGGGGTCGAGGCACTCCGGCGCTCGTACATCCGAAGAAGCCTGCGAGGAGTGTTAGGAGCGCCAGGCGGCGCGCTGGGCGAAGACTCGGGAATGGAGATTTCATCTTTCCTCCCTCGTGGGGTGGGGACCGCTACGCAATCGGGGGTTGGCATTTCCAGCCAACAATTTCAATAGATCAATCGGTACCGCGCGGAGTGGCGCGTCCGCGGAGGCCCATAGCTGTGTGAGGGCGACGGCCCATCGCCGTGCAGTGCGGGCGTCGCCTCGTTTGGCGGCAATCTCTCCCCGCAGCGCCATCGCTCTGCCAAACGACGCAGCGCCAGCCAGATCGCTGAGCGTAGCCGCCCCGAACGTTGGAAGCGCCCCCAGTGCCGCATCGAGTGCGCGCTCGGCGCCCGCGGTATCTCCGACCTGAGTGCGGAGCCAGGCATCCCGGAACAGATACTCCATTGAAGTGTCACCAGGGCGGCGGTTCCGGCGAGCGGCCTTACCCGCCGCCAGCAGCTCCCGCGTGCGAGCGATCTCGCCGCGAGCGAAGGCTTGCTGGGCAAGCCTCAGCCTGTCCTGGGTAACCGCGGTGCCGATCGCGCTCCTGCCGTTGGTACAAGGTGCCGCGAGGAGAGCTGCGCGGTCGGACAGATCCGATCGTACTGCGTCCCGAATATCACCGGTGACATAGTTGCGGAACGCGGAATCGAGCTGCTCCCTGATGGTCGCCAGCTGTGGACCGCAGATTCCCGTGGCCGCGTAGGCGAAGTATCTGCTCGCAGGGTTGGCGATTGCCGGCGGGACTGCTTCACCCGTCAGCGTGTGGGATTTGAATGTCCGTTCCCAGTAACGAGCGGCGAGATCTGCCCGTCCCATCAGTCCCGCGACCGGGTAGAGGTCCGCTTCTGATCCCGGAATTAGGGGGGTCACCAGAATCGAGTCCGCCAGGATCCGGGCAGCAGCAAACTCTCCGCGCTTGAAATGAATGCGGACCTTGCGGGCGCGAAGACGTGTAGCGTTTTGTCGGCCTTCCCCGCCAGCTTTTGAGTCTAGTGCGATCGCCGAGTCGATGGCGCGAAGTACTGCGCTTCCCCGCGGCGACTCACCGCCGAGGTCAGGGTGAGCCTCGAAAGCGTCCGCGCGGGCCTCTTGAGCGCGAGAGCTGAGCGGAAATCGCTCCGCCCAGTCCGCCGCGAACGTAGTCAGCAGGTTCCTGTTCTTGCGCAGCGCCGCGTCTGCAGCGGCGGTTCTCTCTCCCAGGGCGAAGGTGGTGATCGGATACGGGACGAACCCGATTGTGTCACCAGCCTCAACCGTCGGAAACGCGGCAAATCGCTGGCGACCGGCGCCAATACCAATTCCAGGGCGCGTGATCGTGGGAGAGACCGGCATCAGCGTCTGAAGCCTTGCCGCCGAAAACATCTCGTGCGCGCCCGGCTGGATACGCAAAGCATTCAGATAGGAAGTAACGGCAGAATGCCAGCTGCTGCGAAACGCCCAACCCGACGCAGACGCGGAGCTTTTGACGACGACGCTGTCCGCTGACTGACATTCGCCCAATCCATACCAGCCGGCGAAATCCGCGGAATCGGTCTGCGTCAGCTGGCTATAGGCAGCACACGCCGCTGGATAGCGCTGTTCGAAAAACGCAGTGAGTCCGGTTGCAATCAGGCGGTCGCGCGGGCTCAGGTGGTCTGATTCGCCCGCTCCGCGTACGAGCTCGTACGATTCGCTGCGCCGCGATTGGGACTGCCATGCAAGCACCTGCGCGAGCCAGAGGCGGGCCGGCGCGTAGACGCGGTCGGAGGTGACTGCTTCACGAAAGCTTGCCTCGGCCGCGGGGATGTTTCCCTTTGTCAATGCGATATGCCCGCGACTGCATGCCGACCAGGCGGGAAAGCTCCGAGTGCGGGCATCACAGCCGAGGGCGGCGTCAGGTCTATCTGCCAGGCCGAGAAGGCGCTGGGCAGCCGACGCGAAAAATGCTTCTCCCCGTGTAGGAGAAACCCCGAAGTCGTGAAGGCTCTGAGCGGACGCGGCATCGTACAGGTGGATGCGGATGCGCGGAGCCCGGGGACGCCCGAAGGCCTCGACCCACACGACTCGACCAGCACCCAGACGCCGAGCCAATGAGATTGCGGCGTCCTCCGTCGCCGGAGGTGAGGCGCCGTCCGCAATCGCCTGCGCGACCCTTGCGTGGGGAACCACTGGCAACCCTTCCCACCGCGTGAACGCATCGTACACGCTGTCGGCGACCTGTAAGCCGAGGGCCGACACCTGGGGCTCGACGCCGGCCGAGGCGAGTATGACATAGCGAGTTGAATCGAGGGTGGCGTCGGCGGCGAAAACGGAGGGAAAGGATCCGCGCTTTGCGGCTGCGGCTGCGACAAGCATGAGTGAGAGCAACGCCACGCCGCCGAGTCCCGATCTTACGGGGTGTGCGCGCACCGCCGTGAGCCACCGGTTTCGCCATGGCAAGGGAACGGGGACGAGTGGCTCCCGCTGTTTCCGCTCCGTATTCGGGAATGAATCTGGAAACGCTGCGGCGAATTCCTGGGCTTCGAGCGGATCGGATTCGAAAAGCGGCGGTGAAGCCAACGCGTGTTTCGATACCTTCTCGCGCCCCGGCGCGCGGACGGAAACCGGTTGTGCGAGGGCAGCAACGAAATCGCCAGCCGTCACGTAACGATCGTCAGGGTCCTTTGCGAGAGCCACTGCGATGACGGAGTCCACCCACGGCGGTGCGTCTCTACGAAGGGATGAGATGTGTGGCGGCAGCTCGGTAAATCGCTTGACGAAACCGTCCTTCCCCGGAAACGGCGGCTTGCCCGCCAGCATCTCGTAGAGAACGCAGCCGAGACTGTAAATATCCGACCGCGCATCGACGACGCGATCGCCGAGCAGCTGCTCGGGACTCATGTAGGCGGGAGTTCCGGGGCCGGCGACTCCAGTCATCGTGAGCTGTCTCACCCCGCCAACGTCGATTGCCCGCGCGATACCGAAATCGGCGACGATCGCATGAGTACCGGAGAGCAGAATGTTCTCGGGCTTGATGTCGCGGTGTATCACACCCTGGGTGTGCGCGTACGCGAGCGCATCAGCGGTCTCGCGCGCGATGCCGACGGCTGCGTCAACCGCCATCTGCCGCTCACGATGCATTCGAATCCGCAGCGTCTCCCCCACGACGAACGGCATGACGTAGTACAGCATCGCCTCGACGTGGCCAGAGTCATGAAGAGGGAGAATGTTCGGATGCTGCAGGCGGGCTACGACGCGGATCTCGCGAATGAACCGGATCTCACCCGTTTCGGATTCGGGATCCGCGTTCAGAACCTTGATGGCGACCTTGCGCTCGTGCTTGAGATCGCGGGCGAGGTACACGGTCGCGAACGCGCCTTGTCCGATCTGGCGCTCGATCTCGTAGTGTCCCCTTAGAGCAGCGCGAAGGGCCGCGATGGGATCGGTGAAGGGAAGCGCGGCGTCCTGATCCCGGACTTCGCTCACGGAAGGACCAGCGTGAAAGGCGTTGAGACGTGCTCAGGCGCCAGTCGTCGCTCAGGCGAGAGAGCAGGGCGACTCGTCCGGTGAAACCGTAGGCAACGAAGGCGCATTTGACCAGCCTGGACGAACCGCCGCAAACATACGGGCTATTCGCGCCCAGAGCCAGCGATTTCGGAGCGCACAGGCCCCGTCGGACCGCGCTCTTGACTGGCCGGAAAGCCCTAGCTGGCGCTCCGCCCCGAGATTACGGCTCGAACCGGAACACGGTCTCGACCCATTCGCTGGTCGTCTTGGGCGACGGTCCCTCCGTGAGAGCTGGCTCGAAGCGCATCCGAGGCACGACCGCTTTGACCGCCGCGGTCAGCCGGGCATCGGGAGAGCTCATGACCGAGAAGGTCGCCAACACAGGGTGGCCCAGCTGGTCAACCATGAACCGGACTCGCACCTCGCCACCGACATGGGCGAGCTGGATCGGGTAGCGCGGCACCGGCATGGACCCTATCAGCTTCGCCCGCCGGGCCGGCATCGCTTCGTCCGATCCAAAGCTGGAGCGATTGCTGTTGGCCGCCCCTGTGGTTGGCGCCGACAGAATCGATTGTCCGATATCGCGGCCCGCTGTGTTCACAGAGCCGACGACTGAATCGAGATTGACGTTCACGGATTTTGGCAGCGGTGGAAGCGCGGTGGCCGCTTGTGCGGTCGCCTTCGCCTTTTGGACGGGGCGATCAGCCGCACGTGACCGGGAGGTGCTCTGCGCTGCGCCCGCGACATTCTGGGCCGGGAGCGGGCCCGATGATTCGTTGACCGCGATCGAGGGACGGGGAGAAATCGGTGTGTACCCGGCGGCCGACACAGACGAGGCGGTGTTGAATGATCCCGTGTCGTCAGCGGGAGCCCCCATGTTCCCCCACGCTCTCGACCCGGCGAACGCGACGAGCATCAACGTCATCGCGACGACTCCGATTTCAACGGAACGATCGCGTCTCCGCACAATTTCGCCAACGGACGTAAAGAAAGCGGTCACCCTGTCTCGCGGCGTGGGGGCTTGCTCCTCGCCCGGCTCGAGCTCCGCCTTCATGCTCAGGATCATCTCGCGGTAGGGAACCGCTTCGCTTTGCGGCGCCGCCGCGCTGGCTGCCGCGAGAGCGGCGGCAGCGGGAGTGTCATTCAACCATGGAGTCGATTTCTCTTCTGGAAACGAGAAGCGGTCTTCGGCGCTGACCTTGGGCTGCGGATTCGGTTCGCTGAACGCGAGAGGTGACGCCGGGAAGCTCTCGACGGCGTCCGGAACGCTCCACCCGTGGGTCGCGACACTTCGTTCGCGCGCTGGATTGGCGATGGGAGTGATGCGTGTCTCGCCAGAGCCAAGACGTCCCAGCTCGGCGCGCCGAGGGGGAACGTGGGCTTCAATGCGGGCTTCTTCGTGGTCGAGGAAATCCTCCGACGCCTGCAGCTGGAGATCGGCCACTCTCTCACGCGAGACCCTTAGGCTCGAATGATCCTTTCCGAGCGTTATCTCGCGGATATTCTGCGCGCGTTGCAACAGGCTGAGCGCCTGAGCGATCTTGCCGCGAGCGGTGCAGGCGTCGGCCAGATGCTCCAGCGCCGTGGCCACCGACAGGTGATTCGGCGCGAGCGTCTGCTCGCGAATCTCTACGACGCGCGTCCACATCTGCTCTGCCGAGGTGTGGCGTCCCATCGACTGGTGCACGAACGCCAGGCTCGCGAGCACGGTCGCCACCTCCGGACGATCCTCGCCTTTGGCCCGCTTGATCGCGAGCAGGCGCATGAGAGGCGGCTCCGCAAACGCCGGAATGGATTGCTTGAGGCAGGTGCGAGCCAGGTCGTTCAGGAGTATCAGGAGCTCTGGCTGTTCCTCGCCGAGCGGTTTCTCGCTGATCGACAGAGCGCGTGCAAGGGTCACTTGGGCTTCCTGAGTCGCACCCTGTAGCATGCGC
>JBGTEZ010000021.1:0-2606 GCA_041747535.1 Gemmatimonadaceae bacterium | reverse complement strand
GACGTGCCTGACTGGCGGCCCACGTTCGCCCGCACCGGCCGCGTCGCGAAGGTACCGGCGCGCCGGCGAGAACACTTCCGCTCCCCCGCGAGTGCCCAGATGTGGTTCGAGTGGCGCCGGCATGGCTGGTCGCTGCCGGCGCTCGTGGCGATTCTGCTGCCGTTCGAGCTGGTCCTCCTCTTCGCCGCGACCGATGCGCCCAGGCTCGTCTTCATCATCCTGCTCGTGGTGCTGCTCACTCCACCGTTCATGGCCGCATTCACCGCCGCCTCGGTGCGGAAATCGAATCTGTATGCGAGCGACGCGCTTGTCGTGACGCCGTTTCTCGCGATACGCCCCCTGACCAGCGCGGCGCTCATCGCCGCCAAGCTGAAGGCGATGATATTGAGCACGCTCGTCGCGTGGCTCCTGGTGCTCGTCGCAATTCCCCTGGCACTCCTATGGTCGGATACGTGGTCGGTAGTGACCGAGCTAGCTCGCGCGATAACCGCGCTCACAGGAGCGACCCGCGCGATCGTCATCCTCCTCTTGATACTCTCGGCATTCATCGCGTCGACGTGGAAGCAGCTGGTCCAGAGCCTGTACATCGGCCTGACCGGCCGTGAATGGGTCATGAGGGCGAGCGTGTTTCTCACCCTGTCGTTCATTGTGCTCATCGGACCGATCCTGCAATGGATCATCGATAACGGGGACGTGCAGGCCGCGTTGTGGGACGCCCTGGATCTGATTCTCGCGATTCTGGTCGGCCTCAAGATGTCAGCCGCTGCAGTGACCGCCGGCCGCCACTACAGGAATTCCCTGCTGAACAGCCGCACGCTAATCGCCGGCGCAGCGATCTGGTGCGTCGTCGTGCTCGCGCTCTACGGCCTGCTCGTCTGGATTGTCTCCACGCCACTTTTCCCGAGCTACTTCCTCGCGCTGGTGGCGATTCTCGCGATTCCCCTGGCACGACTGTCAGCGGCACCGCTGGCGCTCGCGTGGAACAGGCATCGGTGACGGCCGCCGTTCGAGTGCGCGCAGCGACAACCGTGAGGAGGAAGGCGGTCCTCGCCGCTGTGCTTTTTCTCATCGGGTTGCCGGTGATGGTGGCCGTGACGGAGGCGGTGTCCTATCAAGTCCGGAACCGAAGCAACGGCTCTCTCGTCTCGTCCGGTCAGAATCGGGAATACTTGTTGTACGTCCCAGAAAGCTACGACCGCACCAGGCCGACCCCGCTCGTCATCAGCCTGCACGGTGGGGCGATGTGGCCCGCCGCTCAAAAAGAGTCGAGTCGGTGGAACGAGCTGGCCGATGAGCGCGGGTTCATCGTGGTGTACCCATCGGGAGAGACGGGCAACGGCCCAAGAGCGTGGAACGTGCATCTGGGGGATGGTCTGATGACGGATGTCAGGTACATCTCCGACCTGATCGACGCCCTGAGCGCGGCCTACAACATCGACCCGATGCGCATCTACGCGAACGGTTTGTCCAACGGTGGAGGCATGTCGTTCGTGCTTTCGTGCACGCTGTCGGATCGCATCGCCGCGGTCGGGACGGTGGTGGCTGCGCAAACGCTTCCATTCAGCTGGTGCAAGGACTCCACTCCGGTGCCGCTCATCGCGTTCTATGGGGCCGCGGATCCGGTGGTTCCATATCGCGGTGGCAAATCGTGGGTAGCCCCGCTCGAGTTTCCGCGGGTCACGACATGGATGGCGGATTGGTCGCGACGAAATCGCTGCGGCGCGCAACCGGTCGATTCCGCGATCGCGCCGGATGTAACCCGTCGCGAGTACACTGACTGCGCTCGAGACGCGGCGGTGGTCCTGTACACCGTCTGGGGCGGAGGCCACACCTGGCCTGGAGGCAGTGGGATGCCGGATTGGATACTCGGGCGCACTACCCGCAGCATCGACGCAACGCGCGAGATGTGGAATTTCTTTCTTGAGCATCCTCTTCGACGGCCCGGGTTTTCCCGAAGCGAACCATACGTACCCCAAACTGAACGGAGGTAGACCATGAAAGGAATTCGGCTCCAACGGATGACGCTGTTCATCCTGATTACCGGCTCGGCCTGCGCCACCACCGGCAGTTACCGAAATTCGGCGAATGACGAGGCTGCGATTCGAGCGCTCGAAGCGCAGGAGGCCCTGGCCGTGCTCAATCAGGACTTTGGCGCCCTGGATCGTATCTGGTCTGAGCGCTTCATGGTCAACGCGCCTAACAACATGGTAGCTTCCGACCGCAACGCCGTGCTTGGGATGTTCAGGGCAGGATTTGCCACCTATTCGTCGTTCGACCGGAGTATCGAGCGCATACTCATGCAAGGCGACCTGGCAATCGTGATGGGGGCGGAAACCGTAAAGCCGACCGGGAAAGCGCCGATGGCCGGCCAGACAGTACAGCGCCGCTTCACCAGCATCTGGAAAAAAGAAGGCGGAGGCTGGCGATTGCTGGCGCGTCACGCGAATACCATCATCGCGACGCCGTAGTCTCCCCGCGAGTTAGCTCACCAATTCGCGTCGGTCCGCGTGGATAACATCACCCACACGATGGCCGGCGCGGTGCTGGCGCGCGCCGGCCTCGACCGCCGCGGAACGCTGCCGCTGGCCACGTCCACGCTGATGCTC
>JBGTEZ010000020.1:0-2096 GCA_041747535.1 Gemmatimonadaceae bacterium | reverse complement strand
AAAACCAGCCAGCAGCATCTCACGCTTCTCATCACCGAGATCCTCAACTTCGCCCGGGCGGGCAGCGGACGGATCTCTTACGACATCCGGAATGTCAACGCGTGCGATGCAATGCGGCACGCGATCGAGCTGATCGAGCCGCTGTTCGCGCAGAAGGGCCTCGTGTTCGACGGCGTTTCGGGCACATCCGATGTGGTCTGTCGCGGCGATCCAGAGCGCGTGACCCAGATTCTGGTGAATCTCCTCTCCAACGCGATCAAGTTCACGCCAACGGGTGGGCATATCGGCGCACATTGCGCGATCAAAGGCGCCGAGATCACCATCAGCGTCAGCGACACGGGAATAGGCATCGAGGCTCACAAGCTCGAAGCGATCTTCGAGCCGTTCGTGCAGCTAAAGGAAAGCCTGAGCGACCGGGAGGGCGGCGTCGGTCTCGGCCTGGCGATAAGCCGCGATCTCGCCCAGGCGATGAGCGGCAATCTGACTGTGGAAAGCAAAGCCGGAGAGGGCGCCCGCTTCACGCTAATCCTACCGCGCGCGTCCGACACCGGCGAAGCCTAGAGCGCCGTGCTCTGCATCCTTCATGGCTGGCTGCTCGAGGGCTCGGGCAGCAATCTCTGGACACGATCAGTCGTTAGGTCGCTCTGTCGAATGGGCGAGGATGTCCATCTCGTTTGCCAAGAGAACCATCCCGACCGCTACGACTTCATCGCGGGAGCGAAGTTGCACCGCCGCGATGGCACTTCCGTCACGACGCTGTCGCGCGAAACGCCCTTCCCGGGCAAGTGCGTCCTGCACCAGCCGGAACTCCACGGAACGCTGCCGGTCTTCGTGTGGGACAAGTACGAGGAGTACTCGCGCGTGGTGCCGATGGTCGACCTCTCGACCGCCGAGCTCGAATCCTACATCGAGCGCAACGTAGCGGTGGTGAGCGCGCTGGTACGCTCGGAGAAGATCAGCGGCATTCACGCAAATCACGCGGTGCTGATGCCCGTAGTCGCCCAGAGAGTAAAGGCACTCGCCGGGACGCCGTTCACGGTGATGCCGCACGGAAGCGATATCGAGTACGCCGTGAAAAAGGACGACCGTTTCCTGCGGTACGCATCGGCGGCCTTCGTCGAAGCGAGGCGGATCTTCGTCATCGGTGATGAGATGCGGAGCCGCGTCCTCAAGGTATTCGCTGGCGTCCCGGGGCTCGAGCCGAAGCTCTCCGACCTGCATCTGGGGGTGGACACATCCGACTTCGAGCCTCTCGCGCGCGAGGATCGCGACCGGAACATCGCAGCGCTCTCGGCCTCCCTCGCTCCACTGCCGCGAGGAAAGTCCGCGGCACAGGAGACCGAGATGTTGCGGGCGCTACCCGGTGTACGGGATCTGGATGGATTGCTCGCAACTCTCGCCGCCGCTTCGCGCTACGATGGAAAACGGCCGGACGAAACGGCGGACGCAAAGCTGCGCAAAATCCCGTGGACGACGGCTCCGACACTGCTGTTCGTCGGGCGCCTCATCGCGTGGAAAGGGATCCAGTCTCTCATCGCCGCACTTCCCGTGGCGATGGCGCGCGAGCCGGCGCTGCGAACGGTAATCGTCGGTCACGGGCCGTTGCGCGAGGCGATGGAAGCAATGGTCTGGGCACTCCAGAACGGGCGCCGTGACCTGGTCGAGATGATCGCGATCAATGGTGGAGCGCTCGAGGGAACCGCCGACTCCTCTCATGGCGAGTCGTCTATGGGCGAGGTGACCTCATTCTATGGCGCTCTCGAGAAGGAAAAGCAGCTCAACGCGTATTTCGCGACAGCTCGACGTGTGCTCAAGCCTGAAAGCGTCGTCTTCACTGGATACCTTACCCACACGGAGCTTCGTCATCTCTTTCCGTGCTCGGACGTCGGCGTTTTCCCGTCGGTGGTGAGAGAGGCTGGACCGTTGGTCTTCCTCGAAGCGCTGGCGTCAGGGTGCTTCCCCCTCGGCACCTATTTTGGAGGGATGGCGGCGAGCATCGATGCGGTAGGAGAAAAAATAGCGCCCGACGTCGCCGAGATAATGAAGCTCGACCCGGAAAGCACGGTGGCGGATCTCGCGCGCAAGATACCTCTCGC
>JBGTEZ010000019.1:0-9291 GCA_041747535.1 Gemmatimonadaceae bacterium | reverse complement strand
CTCGTGGTGAAGCCCGAAGTCCTCTACATGGACGAGCCCTTCGGCTCCCTCGACGCGCTCGCCCGGCTACGCATGCGCCAGGAGCTGCTGCGGATCCGGCGCGAGGAGCCCCAGACGACGGTGCTCGTCACCCACGACGTGGATGAAGCGATCGCGCTCTCCGACCGTATCTTCGTGCTCAGCGAGCGACCCATGAGGATCCTGCGGGTCGTCGATATCGACATCGATCACCCGCGGTCAATGGCCGATCCCCGCGCGGTTGCGCTCAAGGCTTCCATCCTCCACGACCTCGGCGCGATCAGCGACTGACGTGTGAGCGCCGGAGGTCGAACCACTTCGCCACCGGCCCCACCATCGCCAGGGCGAGAAATGCCGGCGCGGCGCTGAACGCGGTTGGAAGCGGCCATGCCTGATCGGACCCGAATCGGATCAGTGTCTCCATCAACGCAATGAGGATTGCCACTGCGATCTGTGGCCGGCGCCCCCGGACGATGGTCCGCGGGTCGGTGATCATGAAGAAGACAAAGAGCTGATACATCGGTCCGGTGATCGGAGCAATCTCCGGGAGCACTGGCTGCCCGAGCGCTCCCGCTCGAACGGCGTTCAGCAGCAGGAAGCTCGCGACATACGTGAGCGTGATGTGAAGGACGCCGACGCGCGCGGCGATGATCAGTCCGAAGATCCATATCACCAGGTTGGTCGTCAGGTCGTTGCCGAACTGGTGGCTGAGCACGGAGACCCGATTGGGAGCGGCAAGCAGCAGCGCTGTGACCGCGAAGTTCGTCGGATTCCACAGATGGTTCTCGCGGTGGCGCAAAACGTACTTCGATGAGATGGCGAGAAAGCCACCGAGCGCGAATGGCCAGAGCGCGCCACCCTGCGGCTTGACCAGTAGCGTCAGGCTGATGCCGCTGATGTAGGCGCTCAGCAGGTTGACGACCTTGCCGCGGTCGAACCAGGAGAGCAACCCTTCAGCCGCTACACACACACCCAGCGCGAGAACGAGCCGATCGTAGCTCCCGAGCATGTGGTATCGGATCTGGGCCGTCACCAGCACCAGCGTGATCAGAAACGCGATCAGATAGCGGGGATCGAACCTGCTTCCGCGCTCCCACCAGAGGCCGAACCGATTCCGTCCGGCGCGGGTCGGGTGTATCGCGTCGCTCATGAAGTCACCGGTCCGGCTCCGTGACGGTCGTGAAGCGATCGATCGCGGGGCGCAGGAGCACCTGCTGCGTTCCCGACGGCCAGTGGATTACAACGCGATCAACCCACTGCCGCGATCCCAGCCCGAAGTGAAGCCGGCGATCGTTCTGGCTGGCGAATCCCGATCCGCCACCGACAATCTGGCGCTGGATGAGATCTCCGGACTCGAGCACAACCTCCGCGCCGATGGCGCTGCGATTGCTGCGCGTGCCGGCGAGACTGAAAGCGATCCAGTGGTTGCTGGTGTCCGGATAGTTGCGATACAGCAACGCCGGCTGGTTCTGGTTCGCGACGATCACGTCCGCCGCGCCGCGATTCGAGAGGTCGGCGACCGCCACCGCGCGGCCGTCGTACTCGTCAGTCACGCCGACCTTCCGCGCCACATCCACCCACCCGGCGACCCCGCGATTGAGGTAAACCCGGGACCGCTCATATCCTGACAGGCTCGCGTTCCCGAACGCAGGCCACGTTGCGGCGTCCTCGAAGAATCGGGAGTTGGCCCCGGCGATCTTTGACATCGAGTACCAGTAGCTCCTTTGGCGATCCGCCGAGATGAACCCGTTGGCGACGAACAGCTCGTTGGCGCCGTCATTGTTGAAGTCACCGAACTGTGCCCCCCACGCCCAGCCCGCATCGGCGAGCTCGCCTTCGGCGACGTTGCGGAACCGTCCAGCGTCGGGCATCTGATTGAGGCGAAGGTTGTTGTTCTGGAACAGGAATCCGCGCTCGGAGATGTTGGTGACGAACGCGTCGAGCCGGCCGCGATTGAATGCATCGCCCAGCGTTACCGACATGCCGCTCTTCGATTCACTCTCGAGCCCCGCGGTAGCCAGCACGAACCTCCGGCCTCCCTGGTTGAGATACAGCTCTTCGGGGCCGTAGTCATTGGCGAGATAGATGTCCGGCCATCGATCGCCGTTGAAGTCGGCGGACGCGGCGGCCAGCGTCCACCGCGTGCTGCCAACGCCGGTCCTGTCGGTCACATCTTCGAACCTGCCGCCGCCAACGTTGTGAAACAGCATGTTCTTCCCGCCGTTGGTCGCAAACTCGAAGCTGTTGTGCATGATCTTCGTCGTTGCGAGGTGCCAGAGATCGATGTCGCGGAAATACGCCGTGACGTATAGATCGAGCAGACCGTCGCGATCATAATCGAGCCAGATCGCGCCGTTACTGTTCACCCAGCGGCGGAGACCGGCTCGCGCGGTGATGTCCTCGAATCTCCGGCCATCGACGTTTCTGAACAGCGCCAGATAACCGTAGCGGTACACCAGCACGTCCTCGCGGCCGTCGTTGTCGAAGTCACCCCACACCGCGCCCATCGACACTCCCTCTCCCGGACGGTTGAGATCAGCCAGGCCGGCCCTTCCAGCGACGTCCTCGAACGAGCCGTCGCCACGATTCCGGTAGAGCGCGTTGAGCTTCCCGAAACGGCTATTGGTGAAGTACAGATCGGGGCTTCCGTCGCCATCGAAATCGGTGACGGACACCGATGCTCCCAACGCCGCGACGTGCGGCTCGACGCCGGCGATCTTTGGATCGAAAGTGGGCCGGTTGTGCACGAAGCCGATGCCGGCTGCTCTGGTCTCGTCGCGCAGCGCGAATCCCGGCTGCGCCGAGTTCACCGACGCTCGACTCGACCGCGTGTCCAGGCGCATCGCGAGCAGGATCGCCGCCAGAAAGGGAATGGCTATTATTGCGCGCCGAATGGCGGGACGGGGGCGGTTCAGCACGGACGAGAGTATAGCCTCAGTGCATCACGGCCGCGATACGCGTCCCTTCACCACGCGGGTGTTGTACTCCCGTAGATAACGCTGCCGACGCTGGTCACTCGGGTAAGCGTCCGCCGGTCCGTATGGGTACGCCTTCAAGCCATGGAACGGCAGTGGGTCCACTGTGGTGCCGAACGCCGTGTTCAGATCGGAGTCCTTGATCCACCCATCGGTGTAGAGCAGGAAGTCGCGCTTCCATCCCCTGGGCAGCGCGCTCGCCGAGCTCGCGTCGAACTCGATCGTCGTCTCGTCCCCCGGGCCCATCACTATGTACATGTCGTCCGCATTTCGCAGCAGCGGCAACACGTCGCCAAAGCGCGTGAACGCGCCTTCGATCGGTCGCCACGGCGACTCCGTCGCTACGTCGTCGTACGCGAACCAGTACGGCCCATACCGGCCGCCTTTGCGGTAACTGCGCGAGAAGCCGCGATAGTGGAGGTCCGCCGATACGGGCGCGAGCATCGTGACTCTCGTCGAGCTGTCCGCCACTGCCCGGGCGACGAACGCCTGGTCCCAGTAGATCTGCATGTTGGTGCGGATCCTCACTCGGTGGTCCGCGGTCGGAAACTTCCCGGCGAGGTCCAGCACCATCGTCTTGTCCTTCCCGGACGGAAACCCGATGTTGGCGATCGCGGTCTGCCACTTCCCATTCGCGCCTCGTACCTCGAGCGAAGGGAAGGCGAGCCTGATTGCGGTCTGTTGCGCGAGAGCGACGTTGATGCTGGCGTCGGTCGGGTAGATCCAGCCCCGCAGAAACAGAAACGTGTCGGGCCCGCCCGCTGCTTCGCCAAGGTCGAGAATCAGGTCGTGGGGCTCGACGACGCCCTGATACTTCGTCGGCGTGAAATTCGACACGTACACATCGTCGCGCTCGCGAAGCGCCGGCAGCACGTCATTGCCGCGCTCATCGACGGCGGATCGTGGCACGTCGCGCCGGGCGATCTGGAAGAGCCGCAGCTTGACTTCGCCGGGAGGGACAAAGGTCTCGTCAACGAAGACATCGATCGAATCCGGGTGATCGACGGCGAGCAGCTTGACCTCGTCGGCGTAAGCCGTCTCCCAGAGCTCCTCGGTGAGCTGGAGGATGTAGCGCCCGTTGCGCGGCTTGAGCGCGTCCCCGGGAATGCGGATGTACTCCTGCGATGCGCCGGCGGGCGCAAAGGCGGTGGTGCTTCCCATCAGACCGAGCGGCATCCCGAGCGCGCTCCGCCACATCGCATCGGTCACGAACCGGAACTCTTTTCCGTCCCACGCATACGCGAACGCACACGATCCCTTGAGCATCTCGCCTTCGACGACATCCTGGTCGGAGCCCGGGAAGTAGATGGTCTGCGGCACCCCGTTCGGCCACTCCACTCTCAGCACGTCCGCCTTCAGGTGTGGCCCGAGACCAAAATGCGTCGCGCGGCCCGTCGAGACGCGCGTCTGATAGATCTTGCCTGCTCGCAGCTCCAGTCGCGCGCCGACCCCGAACGCGTTGTTTTTTCCACTGCCGGTGCCGAGGCCCTTGAGCTCCACGTTAACGGCGAGGTTGCGGTTCCCGAAATCATTCCGCAGGAGGCGCGGCGCGCCCGAGCCGTCGATCATGATGAGATCCTGGTCGCCATCCTCGTCGATGTCAGAAGCCGAAAATGCAATTGCCCCCGCGGCGCGCACCGCCTGGGGAAGCGCGCTGGACTGGTCGACGAACCTTCCCGTACCGTCGTTTCTGAGGAGCCAGACTCCTGCCCCGCCGCGTTCGGGGGCGCCTCCGGCGACGAGGTCGAGCCACCCGTCGTTGTCGTAATCGACGAAAGTCACCGCCAACCCCGTTGTACCTCGGAGCGCCCGCGCCGGCGCGGACGAGCGGAGATCGCGCGTGAACGTGCCGTTTCCCCTGTTGAGCCAAAAGGCCGGCGCCGCTCCGGCCGCGCCCGACACGAAGAGATCGAGGTAGCCGTCGTTGTCGTAGTCCCCGGCTGCGGCCGCCCCCGACGCGCCGTCTCCCGCGACTCCGCTCGCGGCGGTCACATCGATGAAGCGCTGGGCGCCGCCGTTGTGAAACAACGCGTCCCCGCCGCTCCCGTTCGCGACGAATAGATCAATGCGTCCATCGGCGTCGAAATCGCCGAACACGGCGTCGCCGGCTCCGGCGCCGCCCGCAAGACCGAAGCTCGATGTTCCCTCGGTGAACCTCCCGTCGAGATTGTTGCGGTACACGGTGCGCTGACCGGTGCCGACGAGAAGGAGATCGAGGTCGCCGTCGTGATCCAGATCGACGAAAAGCGCTTTGCCGGCGCCCCTCGAATCAGCGACGCCCGCCTTCGTCGTTACGTCCTCGAACGTCCCGTTGCCGCGGTTGTGGAAAAGGTGCCCGCGCCGGTCGCCGCCGAGGACGAACAGATCGAGCCAGCCATCGTTGTCGTAGTCGGCAAAGGTCGCGTGGGCCGCACCCTCGGGAAGCGTGATGCCCGACCGCCCGGTGACATCCTGCACGAATCCGCCTCGCACGCGGTAGAGACGCGCGATCGATTTGCGCTGTGACGGGGACCACGCCGAAACAAACAAGTCGTCCGAGCCATCGCCGTCGACATCGCCGGCGGCAAGCGCGGAGCCCAGATCCTGTTTGTTCGGAGACGCGCCGGCTCCTGTCTGACCAGCAGCTTCCGCCACATGAAGACCGGCCTCGCCCGTCGCATCGACGAATCTGACCATGCCCGCAGTGCCGCGATCAGCGACGTCGCGCAGCGAAATGAAGTCTTTCGGGGCAAACGTCAGAATGGCTCGCCCCGGAATCGGACCCTCGGGCCAGCTCACTTCCTCCAGTGAGGCCTGATAAGGCGAAGTCACCTCGATCACCCTGACAAGGCGGACGAGCGTCGCCCTTGCCTCGTCGAGCTTACCGGTGCGGAGGAGCTGAATCGCGCTGTCGAGGTAGGTGCCGGCTTCCGGGGGAATCGCGGGCGGGATGCGCCGTACTTCTTCGAGGTGTCGAACGACACTGTCCGCCAGGCCGCGGCGCGCCAACGCTTCGATGAGCTTGAGCCGCGTGGCCAGATTGGCCGGCGCCACCGCCAGCACCTCCCTCAACCGGTCCTCATATCTGCGGGCCGAGGTCGCATCGTGTTGCCGCGCGTCGAGGTCGGCGAGCGCGAAGAGAACCCGCGCGTTTGCCGTGCTGTCACGACGCAGCTCCTCGAGCGTGGTGCGTGCATCCGACGGGCGTCCCGTCAGCGCGTACACGCGCGCGAGCGCGAGACCTGCCTCCACCCCGGCGGGATCCAGCGTGCGCGCGCGCTCTAGCGCCTTCTCCGCATCCGCGTAACGGCCCGCCTGCAGATAAGTCAGTCCCAGGCTCGCATAACCCAGCGGATCACCGGGGGCCAGCTCGGTGAGCTTCCTGAACTCGGCTTCAGCCTCCGGCAGCTGGTTTCGTTGCAGGTAACTGAGCCCGAGCGTACGGGTGGTGTACAGCTCCTCGACGCTCGCCTGCTTCTCTGGTTGGCAACCGGCAACGAGAACGATCGCGATTCCGATAAGTGCGGCGCGCGCGATCTCTGGCTGGTTGCGGCATGCGGATTTAGTTTTCGCGATCATCGGCTCTAATGAGTTTCGTTAAAGTTACGCGACACGCCGCATCCATGTCCTCCCCTACTGAAAGCATAACCGGCGAGCCGCGACGGCCACTTGAACGGTGGCCGTTTTCGTTGGCGGGTTCGCGCCTGAACCCGTGGCGCGGCCTCGGGGGATTGCCGCGCGAGGTATGGCTGCTCTTCGCGACAAATCTGATCAACAGGGCAGGGACGATGATTCTTCCGTTCCTGGTGCTGTATCTCACCCGGGAGCTGCACTTCACACCGGGCCGGGCAGGGATGATGCTCGCCGTCTACGGGGCGACGGCGATCCTCGCGGGGCCGGTCGCAGGCTGGCTCACCGACCGCATCGGCGCCCTGCCGATCATGCGGGCATCCCTGATCAGCACGGGGCTCATGCTCCTCGTATTTCCGCTGGCAACGAGCTTCGGATCGGTGCTGGCCGTCACCATCTTATGGTCGGGATGCGCTGAGGTGTTTCGTCCGGCGAGCCTCGCGGCCGTCACTCACGTAGTGCCGGCGCATCAGCGCAAGGCGGCGTTCGCCCTCAACCGGCTGGCGATCAACCTAGGCATGAGCATCGGTCCGGCGCTGGGGGGTTTCCTCGCCGCGGCGTCGTTTCGCGCCATGTTCATCGTCGATGCGGTCACGACGCTGATCGCGGGGGCGGTGCTCGCTCTTACCCCGTGGCGCGCCCTCACCGGCGTTGGGACCGCTGACTGGGAGAGCGAGCCGCGCGACTCCGCTCGCACCAGCATCTTTCGCGACCGCACTTTCCTCATCTTCCTGGCCGGCGTTCTCCTGGTGGGGATCGTGTTTTTTCAGCACGAGGCAGCGATGCCGCTGTACCTCGTTCGCTATCTCGGCCTGTCCCCCGCGTTCTACGGGATGCTGTTCACGATCAATACGCTGCTGATTGTGGCGCTAGAGGTGCCGCTCAACACCGCCACCTCCCATTGGCCGAACACGCGCGCGCTGATCATCGGTAGCGTGCTCTTCGCTGTCGGATTCGGAGCGCTCGCCGTGATCGCCTCTCCTGCCGGCGTGATCGCGACGGTGGTTGTCTGGACCTTCGGCGAGATGATGCTGTTTCCGGCGATGGCTGCCCACCTCGGGGATATCGCTCCGGAAAATCAGCGTGGATCATACATGGGCACGTACAGCATGGCGCTCAGCGTCGCGTTCACGATTGGTCCATGGATGGGAACGCAGATTCTGGATGTGTTCGGCCCGGTAGTGGTGTGGACCATCATGCTCGCGCTGGGGCTGATTGCCGCGCTGCTGATGTCGCGCGCCGCACCTGCGGCTGGAACGCATTATGCGGCTTCACCGCAGCTCACGCCCACTGGATGATTGAAATGATGCGAAGAGCGATTGGCCTCTTTCTCGTTGGCGCCGTCGTGGGCGGCTGCTCTTCGGCGCCACGGAGCGAAGCGGAGATACTGGACAGGCGCGTCACCGTCGAGGTCGACAACCAGAGCTTCTCCGACATGACGATCTACGTGGTTCGTGGCCAGCGCATCAGACTGGGGTCCGCGCGGGGTCTGACAAAGACGGTCTTCACCATACCGCCCTCGGTCGTTGGCGGAGTTGCGTCGCTGCGCTTCATCGCTGATCCCATCGGCAGCTCACGGGCCTCGGTGAGCGAGGAGATCACTATCACCGACGGGGATTCGATCGGGCTTACCATTCCGCCACCGTAGCCTCGGAGCTGTTGCTGCCGCCCGCTCACAGGGCCAGACCCTCTGCGGCGACGACTTTGAGCGCGCGCGGAACGCACTCGATCCGGACTTCGGTTGCCCGCGCGTGTCGCAGCTCTCCATCCAGCTCGATCAGCGGCTGGGACGCGAACCTCAGCGTCATACCTTTCCTTCTGAACATTCGCGCCGCCGGCAGGCGCCCGTGAGTGCCACGCATCGCGGCGGCGAAGAGGCGCACTCTCTCGATCACGTTCGCATCCCGAACGAGACAGACATCGAGCTCACCATCAGTGACCGAAGCATCGGGTGCGATACGAAAGGCTCCCCCAAGGAAAGGACCGTTGGACACGGTCACCATGAGGAGTCGGTCATTCGTGTCTGGCGCCGCTCCATCGATCTCGACCCGTAGCCCGCGATAGCTGAAGAGCTGGGCGAGCGCCGCATAGATGTAAAGCGCGTCACCCCTGAGAAATCGCACGCCCGCCGTTGCCTCGAGCACCGCCGCGTCGAAACCGAATCCACAGCTATTGATGAAGTACCAGTCGCCGGCGATGCCGACATCGATCGTCGTGTGCGCTCCTTCGGAGATCAGACTCGCGATTTGCCCCGGCGTGTGGTGGGCAACGCCGAGCGTCTTGGAGAAATCGTTTCCCGTTCCCGCCGGCACGACCGCCAGCGCGCACCCGGATCCGGATCTCAGGAGTGCGTCTGCCACTCGACTGCACGTTCCGTCGCCACCAACTACGGCGATGGTGCTCCATCCGGCATCGAGAGCCTCTCGAGTTACGCGCTCTTCATCGCCGCGCCCGGCCGTTTCCTTCACTGCCTGAATTCCGAACGCGGCGAAGCTTCGCTTGATCTCGCGCAATTTGCGCCCCGCGGCGCCTTTCCCCGCCGCGGGGTTGATGATGAGCCCCGCGACGGGAGTCAGAGGAGCTCGGCGCGCTCTGACGGTGACTGCATCGATTCAGTCAGGCGAGCTAGAAACGATTGGACGCGAAGCATCCCCCGGTCGCGCATTGAAACCAGATCACACCTCGATTG
>JBGTEZ010000018.1:0-7304 GCA_041747535.1 Gemmatimonadaceae bacterium | reverse complement strand
GTGTCGCTCGACACCAGCGGGCGCGCGGCATCGTGAACGATCACAATCTCGCACTCGGTCGGAAGATCCTCCATGCCATTGGCAACTGACTCCGTGCGGTGCCTGCCACCGACGGAAAGAAGAAGCCGGTCGGCGTCGCACTGAAAGATCCACGGCGGTGGATCGCCGACGTGCTCACGCGGCAGCACGCACACGACCATCGCTACGTCCTTGCGCGCCTGGAACGTCTGAAGGCTGTGGAGAAGCATCGGCTTGCCGGCGACCCACCGGAACTGTTTCAGCTCCGACGACCCGGTCCGGGTTCCGCTCCCCGCCGCGACAATGATGACTCCGACGTCAGCTTTCATTGTCCGATATCCCGATCCGGAAGTCCGTGCGCAGCCTCACGAAGGAAAGAGCTGGCGGAAGAGGGAATCGAGCGTGCGCACTCCCACGACCTCGATGCCCTGAGTCCCGCGTCTGGGAATTCCCCGCTCCGCCATGTACGCGTGTGTCATCCCCATCTTCGCGGCCTCGCTCAACCGGCGCTCGGTCTGGGACACCGGCCGGATCTCTCCGCCGAGGCCGACTTCCCCGAGAAAGATCGCGGAGCTGCTGACGGGACGATCGTACACGCTCGAGGCCAGGGCCGAAGCAACGGCGAGATCTCCGGCAGGCTCCTGCATGCGCACCCCTCCGACGACGTTGAGAAACACATCGAGCTGAGAGAACGATAATCCTGCCCGCTTGTCGAGAACAGCGAGCAGGAGCGCCAGTCGGCGTCCGTCGTAACCGGTGCTGACGCGCTGCGGCGTCCCATACCCGGCCTTGGCGGCGAGACCCTGGATCTCGATCAGCACCGGCCGTGACCCCTCGATCAAGGCGGTCACCGCACTCCCCGACGTGTCGCTGAGACGCTCGCCGAGGAACAGGTCCGAGGGGTTCTCGACGGCGATGAGCCCCTGCTCGGTCATCCTGAACACCCCGATCTCGTCGACGCTGCCGAAACGATTCTTCGTCGCGCGCAGCACACGGTGCTCCAGCATACCTTCGCCCTCGAAGTAGATCACCGTGTCGACGATGTGCTCGAGTGTCTTGGGCCCGGCGATCCCGCCGCCCTTGGTGACATGGCCCACCGCGAAGATCGTCGTCTCCGTTTCCTTGGCAAAGCGCATCAGCCTGGCGGCGCACTCGCGCACCTGTCCCACGTTTCCCGGCGCGCCCTCGAGGTCGCTCGTGAAAATCGTCTGGATGGAGTCGATGATGATGGCGTCGAGCTCGAGTGAGCCGGCCGTGGCGAGAATGGTCTCGAGCAGCGTCTCGTTGAGGAGCGCCACATCCTCGGCCGAGCCGTCCAGGCGTTCAGCGCGGAGCTTCACCTGAAGGGCGGATTCCTCTCCGGAGACATAGAGCGTCCTGTGTCCTGCCTCCTCAAGCTTTCCCGCGACCTGCAGCAGCAGCGTTGACTTTCCGATTCCGGGCTCGCCGCCGACCAGGATCATCGATCCGGGCACGATACCTCCGCCGAGAACGAAGTCGAATTCCTTGATGCCGGTCTTGAGCCGGCGGCCGGCCGAGGTCTTGATGTCGCGCAGTCGCGGCGTGGGGGCGACGCTTCCGCCCTCGGACATCGATCTCTGTCCCTGCATGCGCCGGGACGATGCCGAGGCCGAGGCGCGCGAAGTCGCCATCTCCTCGACGAGGGAATTCCATTCGCCGCACACGTCGCAGCGCCCGGCCCACTTCGGATGCTCGGCGCCGCAGTTCGTGCATCGATAAACTGTTTTGGCCTTGGGGCTCACGTCGTCGCTAGGCGGAGCGAAAGGTTCTCGAAGCGCGTGTAGGTCTTATTGAAGTACAGATTCACGAATCCCGTCGGACCGTTGCGCTGTTTCCCGACGATGATCTCGGCGCGGCCCTCGAGAGAGTTGCCGTCCTTGTCGGTTGGCCCGTCGTAAACCTCCTGCCGGTAAATGAACATCACGAGATCGGCATCCTGCTCGATTGCCCCCGACTCGCGCAGGTCCGAGAGCTGGGGCCGCTTGTTCTCACCGGTGCGCTGCTCAGGCGCGCGTGACAGCTGCGAGAGCGCGACGACGGGAACACGCAGCTCGCGGGCGAGCGCTTTCAGCGAGCGTGAGATGTAGCTGATCTCCTGCTGCCTGCTTTCGGTGTTCGTCGGCCCCTGCATCAGCTGCAGGTAATCGATGACCACCATTCCGATGTTGTTCTCCATCTTGAGACGCCGGGCCTTCGACCGCATCTCGAGCAAGGTCATGCCAGGCGTATCGTCGATCCAGATCGGGGCATGGCTGAGGATTCCGGCAGCGCGCCCAAGGCGCACGAACTCTTCATCGTGCAGCTTCCCTTTGCGCAGCCGCTGCGCGTCCACCCGGCCCTCGGATGTGAGGAGACGCTGCACCAGCTGCTCCTTGCTCATTTCGAGCGAGAAGAATGCGACGGGCACGTTGTGGTCGAGCGCGGCATTCTGGGCGATGTTCAGCACGAATGCCGTCTTTCCCATTGAAGGGCGACCGGCGACGATGATGAGATCGGATGGCTGAAAACCTGCCGTCAGCTCGTCGAGATCCTTGAACCCGCTCGCGACGCCCGTAATCGATCCACCGCCGCGCTGGATCTCCTCGATGCGCTCCATCGTCGGCCAGAGCAGCTCCTTGATCCGCATGAAGCTTTCGGATCCGCGGCTCTGGTTGACCTCGAAGATCTTGTGCTCCGCCGCATCGAGCAGCTCGGTCGCCGGAGCAGCCGATTCAAACGCCTCGGTTACGATCGCGGTCGAGGCTTCGATGAGGCGCCGGCGCAGCGCCTTTTCCCGAACGATCTTGGCGTGATACTCGATGTTCGCCGCGGTCGGCACCGCATCGACGAGAAATCCGATGTAATCCTTGCCGCCACTGGACTCGAGTGTTCCTGTCCGGCCAAGCTCCTCGGAGAGCGTCAGCGGATCGACGACATCACCACGCTCCGAGAGCGCGACCATCCCGCGAAAGATCCGCCGGTGTCCCTCGCGGTAGAACATCGTGTCGTCGACGAACTCGGTGGCCCGAAGAATCGCGTCGGGATCCATGAGCATTGCCGACAGCACCGCCTGCTCCGCGTCTTCGGAGTACGGCGGCCGCCGGTCGCGGTACGGATCACGTACCGGTGGCGCGATCGAGAGCTCTACGGGCGAGTTCTGCATTTAGCTGTCAAGAATCTTTCTCGCCAATTTCACGTCTTCCCAAGTGGGGCGCTTCCAGGCCGGATTGCGGAGTAGAGCAGCGGGGTGGTAGGTGACCACCAGCGGCGTGCCGTGGTACCGATGAACGAGCCCACGAAGTTGTCCCAGGGGGGTCTTCGTTTGCAATAGCGTTTGTGCGGCGAAAGTCCCGAATGCGACGATCACCTTGGGCTTGATCAGCTCGAGCTGCCGGATGAGGTACGGGCTGCACGCCTCGACTTCCTCCGGCTGGGGATTCCGGTTTCCGGGCGGGCGGTGCTTGAGGACGTTCACGATGAACACATCTTCCCTCTTCAGATCGATCGCGGCGAGGATCTTCGTGAGAAGCTGCCCGGCCTGGCCGACAAACGGACGACCCGTGGCGTCCTCGTTCGCGCCGGGAGCTTCGCCGACGCAGACGAACCCGGCATTCGGATCTCCTTCACCCGGCACTCCATTCGTCGCCGTGGCGTAAAGCGGACAGCGCCTGCATTCCTGAACCTTGCCCGCTATCGCATCGAGCGAGGAAAGGCTTGCAATCACATCCGGCATGGTCTCCGCTTCGTTCACCCCGATGACGAGGCCCCTCTTGAACGGAATGTCGGGGGTCGAATCGACCGCCGCCGGAAGCGGAACGAAATCCAGACGGCCGACCTTTTCGGCCGTCGCTACCGTGTTCGGTTCACCCGCGCCGGCGCCCGCCTCTCGCAGCGTCTCGCGCCAGTCATCACCCCCGGTTTCAACCGTGCGGGGAGACCGGGTGACCGGCCCGCTCGAACGTGCCTTCCCCGCCGCGCCAAGGAGCCGCATGACCTCGTCGACCTGCATGCCGTCGAGAACGAGCTCCGTTTCACCAACCTCGCGGCGCTGCTCGATGTACCGGCGAAGAAGCTCTCTAGCGTCCATTCAATTTCTCTTCGACGCGATCGAGCAGGACATCAGCGAGCGCGGTCTTGGACATCAGGGCCAGCGGCTCTTCCTTGCCACCTTTGTTGATCAGCGTCACCCGATTGGTGTCGACGCCGAAGCCCGCCTCCGGGTCGGTCGCGTCGTTGAGCACAATAATGTCCAGTTGTTTTGCCTCGAGCTTTTCACGCGCGTGCGTGGGGCCGTCGTCCGTCTCGAGCGCGAATCCGACGATGACGCTTCCCTTTTTTCGCCGCGCCATGGTCGTCAACAGGATATCCTCGGTGTGCTCGAGTTTGAGCGGAGCTGTCGCACCCGCCTTCTTGATTTTTTTCGTGGACTCGGAGGCCGAACGAAAATCCGCCGGCGCCGCGGCCATGAACAAAACGTCCGCCGCGGGGAGCGCCGCCCCCACGGCAATGCACATTTCCTCCACCGATTCCGTTCTGACGACGGTCAGCTCCGACGGCAAAGGAACGTCGACGTGACCCGCGATCAGAGTTACATCGGCACCCCGTCGCCAGGCAGCGCGCGCGATCGCGATCCCCATCTTTCCGCTGCTGTGATTCGAGATGAACCGCACCGGATCGATTGGCTCGCGCGTCGCGCCTGCCGTCACGACCACGTGCTTTCCGTCCAGCGACGCAACCTGCTCGAGCAGGCGGCCAACGTGGCTCACGATCTCCTCGGGCTCGGGCATCCGGCCAGGGCCCGAGCCTTCGCCGACAGCCAGCGCTCCCACCGCCGGCTCGAGCACGCGGTATCCGAGTGAGCGCGCCTGCTCGACGTTCCGCGCGGTCTGGACGTGCGACCACATGCGATCGTTCATCGCCGGAACGAGAAGCACTTTCGATTCAGTTGCGAGCAGACAGGCGGTCAGCAGATCGTCGGCGAGTCCGTGCGCGGCCCGCCCGATGAAGTCAGCGGTCGCGGGCGCCACGACGATCGCATCTGCCGCGCGGGCGAGGGTGATGTGGTCCAGCGCGTGACCTGGACCGAAGATCTCCGAATGCACGGGGCGACCGGT
Organism: Gemmatimonadaceae bacterium; assembly: GCA_041747535.1. Lineage (GTDB taxonomy): Bacteria > Gemmatimonadota > Gemmatimonadetes > Gemmatimonadales > Gemmatimonadaceae > UBA4720. Next base: position 2,172 of record JBGTEZ010000018.1, on the reverse strand, counting down.
CACGGCCTCGAAGGTGATGGGGCCGACGAACTCCCGGGCCGCACGCGTCATCACGACATCCACCTCGGCGCCGGCCTGTGTAAGCAAACGCGCCAGCCACACTGACTTGTAGCTGGCGATACCCCCGGTTATTCCGAGGAGGACTCTCTTACCCGCGAACGGACGCGCGGCAATTACTCCGAGCGGCGGCGCGGAATGACGCGATACTCGACCTGTCCGTTGGTCAGCTCTTCCAGAGCGCGGGTGGTCAGCTTCTTCTCGCCTGGCGCCGAGCGATCGCGCGGGAATTCGTTGAGCACCCGGGCGTACTTCGCCGCGACGAGAACGCCGAGGTATTTGTTCGTGGCGTGCTGTGCGACTTCGGTCGGAATGAATACCTGCATCACTGCCTCTTTGAGTAATTGTCGATTGCGCGATCGATCCCCGCCACGAGCTCGGCAACGTTTCGCCCGAGCCCCGCGCGTGAGCTCGTGTCGCCTTTGCCGCCGATGATCCGGGAAACGTCCTTCACCGCCGCTTCCACTTCGTGATTGACGACGACGTACGGATACAAATCTATCGCTTTTAGCTCCTCTTTGGCACTTCTCAGCCGGCGAATAAAGGATTCTGTGTCTTCGGTCTTCCGGGCCTCTAGCCGCTGGATCAGGACCTCCGCCGAGGGCGGAAGGATGAAAACCAGCATTGAGTCCGGGAAAACCGCCTCCAGCTGCTTCGCCCCCTGGACGTCGATGTCCATGATGACGTGGCGCCCGGAGCCGAGCACCCGCTCGATCTCGGACCGAAGCGTCCCGTAAAGATGTCCGTGGACCTCGGCCGATTCGGCGAATTCTCCCGCCTTTACCCCGCGCTCGAATTCGTCGCGCGTCCGGAAGTAGTAGTCCCGCCCCTCGACCTCGCCCTCTCTCGGGGGACGCGTTGTGCAGGATACGGAGTATCCGGTGTCTTTTCTCACCTGGAGCAGTCGCTTCGCGATCGTCGTCTTCCCACCACCGGAAGGTGAGGAAAGTATGATCGGTACCGGCTTCACTCGAGATTCTCGACCTGTTCCCGTATCCGCTCGAGCTCTTCCTTGATGGCGATGACGTCTTCCTGGATACGGGCGTCGCTCGCCTTGCTGCCAATGGTGTTCGCCTCCCGCACCATCTCCTGAAGGATGAAGCCGAGGCGCTTTCCGACGGGCTCACTGGTTTGGCCGCCGGCGGTGTCGCGAAACGCCGAGAGATGGGACCGGAATCGGTCCAGCTCCTCGGAGAGGTCGAGCCGGTCGGCCAGGATTGCGACTTCCTGCGCCACTCGCTGCGGATCGGCCCCGGCGGCCCCGATCAGCTCGCTCACCGCCTTGCGGACCCGGTCGTGCTGCTCCCGGAGTCGGATCGGCGCGCGCTGTTCCACGCGTCCGAGAGCGGCCTCGACTACCCCCACGCGCTCGGCCAGGAATGCGGCGAGCTTCGCCCCTTCCACCTGGCGCATTGCTACCAGGGCGTCCACAGCTTTGGTCACGATCCCGGCAAGCGTCTCGCCTGCATCCGCTTCGACCACTTCGCTCTGGGTCGCGACGACGTCCGGAAGTCTGAGCACCGTGGCGAGGTCGATCGACCCCTCGACGGAGTGCTTGGCTTTGAGCGCGCGCAACGCCGCGAGGTACTGAACGAAGCGCGCTTCATCGATCCCCGACACCTGAGCCGAGGGGTCGCGCTCGACGCGCAATGAAAGCGATACGTGGCCGCGGGCGATCCTTTGCCGCAGCTGCTCCCGGATCTCGCCTTCCCACCGCCCATAGGCCGAGGGAATCTTCAGGTTCGGGCTGAAGAACCGATGGTTCACAGTTCGGATCTCGACGCTCACCCGAGCGCCTCCGGCAACACCGTCCGCCGCTCCGAATCCGGTCATGCTGCTTATCATGTGAGGTGTGCTAACCTACGGCGTGGCAACGACATTTGTCAATTCCAGAAGTCCCAGCGAACGCCGTAGATCGCCAGAACCCGCGGCATTTCAAAACCCGGTATGATCTGGTGCTGATAAGCGAGAATATTGCGCTGCTGATAGCTGATCACCGCTCGCATGATTCGGATTTCGAGCAGCGCGGATATCGTCTTGGCGGCCAGCACTTCGACATCGGAAGCGGCGAACGGAAAGAGATTGCCACCGCGGTAGTCGAAGACCCCTGCAACC